>CAMNJK010000129.1 GCA_946541435.1 uncultured Bacillota bacterium | reverse complement strand
ACAAAGCCATGGTCACGCCGTCCACAGGAAGGCGTTTCCGCTGTACCAGGACTCCTGCAAGGAGTCCAATCACGCCGAAGACGTAGAGACGCCAGCCGAAGAAGGTTTTGTCGTCGCCGGGCCAGATCATGTAGCAGGCGTAGGCTGCGGCAACGGCAAAGAGAATGCACATCACCGGGCCCATGACGAACCGGAAACTCCGGGAGGCCAGGTCCTCGCGGAAGTTTTTCTTCTTCATTTCCTCATAGTTGACTTTGTTGAAGGCGAGGCCTGCAAGGAATCCCAGGAGACCCCAGCAGAACATCTGCCACGGGGTCCATGGCCCCTGCCCCATGTAGAAGTTGCAGACAAAGCGGGCCAGGGCGCCCACCAGGAAGCCGGCTTCCGGGCCCAGGGAAATGCCTGAGATGATGATCATGGCCGTCCCCGCCTGCACCGGGATGGTCAGGTGGAAGAACAACTGCAGCACCACCGTGAGGGCCGACATCATGGCGATGAGAACGATCTCCCGGGCTTTTGGGCGGCGCCGTTCGAACACCATGAAAAACGGGATCATGGTGTAGACCACGATCATGAGGCTCCCCACCATGTACAGGTCCGAGCCCACCAGGAAGCTTCCGCCGATGACGGTGATGGGGATCACCAGCAGGATCATGATGGCTGAGACCATGGTCCGCTTGCGGGCGGCGGCCTGGTACTGCGTTACATCGAATCCGCGACGCATCGGGCCACCTCCTCCCAGGTGATCGCCTCCGGAAAGTACTCCCGGGCCATGCGATTGGCTGCTGTGGTGTAGAAATTGTTTCCGGGGAAGAACTCTCCCGGGGTGCCCACAGACACGATGTCGCCGTCGAAGAACATGGCGCAGACGTCCGCGAACTCCGCACAAAACTCGATGTCGTGGGACACCATGAACAGGGTCTTGCCCTCTTCCGTAAGCTTCTTCAGGATCCCGGCCAGGGTGATCTTGAAGAAAGGATCCAGGCCTTTGGTGGCCTCATCCAGAAGGATCACATCCGGGTCCAGCAGCAGGACTTTGCCCAAGGCCAGGCGCTGCTGCTCGCCGCCGGAAAGATCATAAGGGTGGGACTTGCGGAGATGGCTGATCTCCATGAGATTCAGCATCTCCACTACATCGTGGACCTTCTCCTCGTCGGATCTCTTGTCGAAGTGCAGCGCCTCCATGAGCTCGTCCTCCACGCTGATCTCGGTGAAGAGAGCCTGGGGGTTCTGGGGCAGCATGGCCAGCTTTCCGTCGGTGCGGATCTTGCCCCGCTGCAGCTTCACGATGCCATTGATGGCCTTCAGCGTGGTGCTCTTGCCCACGCCGTTTCCGCCCAGGATGCAGAAGAGAGTCCCCTTCGGCACGTCCAGGCTCAGGCCCCGGAGAATGTCTCCGGAATTCTTATCGTAACGGAACCAGGCATTCTCGATGTGGATCGCCGGGTTCTTGACTTTCTCTTTTACTTCGCCGCCCCGGGATGCGTTCTGCCAGATGGCTTCCCTGGGGGCCGGCTGCACGCCCGCGTACTTCATCCGGGTGTCGATCCACAGGCGTCCCTCGCGGATGGTCAGGGGGCTGGTGCCCTCCCCGCCCGCGGCCTGAAAGATCTTGGTGATGGAAGGCAGTCCGTAGAACATGGGATGCCGGTCCTCCGGGCCTGCTCCCGCCAGGACTTTGCCGATGGTTCTGGGGTTGTCGTAGGCGATGACTCTGCCCTGGTCCATGACGCACACGCGGTCCGCCATGGTAAAAGCCTCCTCCAGCCGGTGCTCCGACAGGATGATGGTGGTCCCCAGGTCCCGGTTGATTTTGTAAATGGTCCTGAGGAACTCCGAGGCTGCGATGGGGTCGAGCTGGGACGTGGGCTCGTCCAGGACCAAAAGCTTCGGCTGCATGGCCATGATGCTGGCCAGGTTCAAAAGCTGTTTCTGCCCGCCGGAGAGCTGGCTCACGTCTTTGCGGAACCAGGACTGGATGTCGAAATAGCTGGCCATCTCCGCCACGCGGCTCTTGATGGCGCGGTTGGACAGGCCCAGGCTCTCCAGGCCGAAGGCAAGCTCGTGCCATACTTTATCCGTGACGATCTGGTTGTCCGGGTTCTGCTGCACAAAGCCGATCTCGGCGGCGTTTCGCCGATCGTCCAGTTCGCTGATCTCGTCCCCTTCATAGGTGACGCTGCCCTCGAATCTCCCGTAAGGGATGAGGTTCTTCTTCATGTGTTTCAGCAGAGTGGTTTTGCCGCAGCCGGACTTGCCGCAGATGACGATGAACTCGGATTTGTTCACGGTAAGGCTGACGTTGTCCAGAGCTTTCCGGTCCGCCATAGGATATGCGAAATTTACATTGCTAAACTGGATCGTTTCCATTTTACCTCCCCATATATGTCGATGAGGATGGGAAGACTCAAAAGCAGCACATAGGCTGCCAGGGTCACTCCCGTCATCAGGTCGAATTCATGTACCACGTAGACCGGGTAAAACCACACGCTGGTCTTGCCCAGGATCGTGCCGGTCACCACGATGGCGCCAAGGGCCAGCATCAGGATCAAAAGCACTGCGTCGCGCCGGGTGATCTTATATAAATGGAAGCTGGTGCGGCCACGCAGGCCGTAGCCCCTTGCTTCCATGGAATCCGCGCTCTCGATGGAGGACTCCAGGGACCAGGAGATCAGGATGGAGACCTCTTTGCCGAACTGGCGCAGCTTGGCCAGATACCCCTGCTCGCTGCCCCGCCCCAGGCAGGCCTGCCCCATGCGGATCTCTGAGAACCGGTTCTTCAGAAGGGGCACGTAGCGGAAGATCATGGAGAGAGTCAGTCCCAGTACCGGTGCGGCTTTGCCGAAGATGAAGATGAGCTTGTCGGAGCTCATGATCACGTTGAAGCTGGTGAACCAGATGATCACCGAGATCAGCATTACCGCCGCGGACACGCCGTAGATCAATGCCTCCAGGGTGATGCCGTTGCCCCGGACATAGAAGAACACCGTCTTGCCGTTATGGACGAACAGCACGTTGATCAGGGCCATGAGTACCAGTGTCCAGAAGGTGAAGATCAGATTCAGCTTCACCACACTCTTTCCCCGAAGGAGAAGAGAGTAGGTCCAGGACAGCACGAATGTCGCGATCAGAAACCAGGGTGACAGCGAGAACATGGTGATACCGATGGCCAGTACGTAATATATTAAGTTGACCCAGGGGTGAAAGCCGCTGAACTCGGAGCTTTCCCCGATGCCTTCCTTGAACATGCCATTTTCCTTTCTAATGATACTTATCCACATTTTACAATATTCTAATTGTTAACGCAAGAAGGTATAAAGGTCGGGCAGATATTGACGAACTGGAAAAAAGTGTGTATATTGGAATGGAGGAGGAATTAGTATGACCGAACAAGAAATAAAAGAATTACTGGAAAAGAACTTTACCTTCTTCCAGCATAAGGAGTGCGAATACTTCCCCTGCCATCAGACCAGCAAACCGGAGAAGTTCAACTGCCTGTTCTGCTACTGCCCCCTGTATGCCCTGGGCGACCGGTGCGGCGGGAATTTCAAGTACAACGAGAACGGGTTCAAGGACTGCACCGGATGCATGTTCCCCCATGTCCATGAGAACTATCCGAAGATCATGGAACGCTACGGGGACATCATCGAACTGGCCAAACGGAGCGATGCAGAGTAAGCAAGACCCGGCCGGTGCCACCGGCACCTGCCCTCTGAACGTGGCCGGCAGAAACCTGCCCGTCAGAGCGACAGACCCAATGAACAATCGAACACGCGTCATGTTCTCCCGCATATCCGGGAGTTAAGAGGGAAGCAGGTTGGAATCCTGCGCGGTCCCGCCACTGTAATCGGGGAGCCTCCGCTTATGACATCAGTCACCCACTGGCTGCGAGCCGGGAAGGGAAGCGGCGGCGACGATCCGTGAGCCAGGAGACCTGCATGGCCGGCAAGCAAGCATCACAGCGGTGAACTGTGGATGGCATACATCAGCGAATACGGGCTGTGGAAATCCACAGTCCTTTTTCATTAACAAAGAACAGCCGGGCGGGCTCATCCTTTGGAACGGCCGCATCCCGGCGGAATGGAGGCAAATTATGAATGTCAATTGGTTCAAAAACCCGGATCACGTCGTCTACGCACCGGTAGAGGAATTCGCCGGAAACTTCGGCAAAGAGACCGGTATCCACAACCTTCGCCAAGAGCTGGATGCTTTCCGCGCCAACCCCACACCGGAAGGCAAGAATCTGAAAGGCATCAAGCGTACATCCCTGAAGCTGATGGTCCCCAACATGGTATTCGATGAGAAGATCGACATGGGAGACAGCGTCTGGGTATACATGGGCGAAAACTACGAGGCATACTGCCTCTACTGGCCACAGGAATAAAGTTGGACGTTACTGGACCCAGGAATAAGACCGGCCGCTACTGGCCGCAAGAGCAAGGCCGAACGTTACTGGACCCATGTGGCACCAATTAATGACCTAAATACACATTGGGCGCGCCTTTGACGCGCCCGTTTTTCGTTTTACTCGAATTGATGTGGATGTTTTCCATCGTTTTTTGCGTGCAGTGTACGTGGTTCAGGGCATTTTTTTCCTGAAACATCCACACCCACTGACAATCCCGACAGCCCGAATCGATTTAGCTTTCTCTCACTTTAATTTTAATCAGCTCGATCATCTGGCAGATTGCCAGCGAGTTTGTCTGATGCTCCTCGTTGTCCGCAGTAAATAAAAGATTGTCCCCAGGAACATATCCGCAGCGGATGTACTTTTGTACATTATCCTTGAATCGTTCCATATACTTCTCTTCCAGCAGCAACCCCAGGTGTTCAACGAAAATATAGTTCTTGCGAAGAGTCATAATGGTAAGATCCGGATTTACCTCTACGATTTCTCCGTTTGATGCCATTAGTTTGTATTTTCCGTCGTATTGGTAGTCAAGTCCTAAAAAAGAGGCATTGTCATTCCAAATGCATTCACCCTTCGATCGTGTTGGCTTCCCATTGCAGTCCTTCGTGGCGTTAATAGAATACGGCCACCGGTTCTTTGGGTATTCTTTCTTGGCCCAATCATGTAATTCCAGACACCTTTCATCT
>CAMNJK010000128.1 GCA_946541435.1 uncultured Bacillota bacterium | reverse complement strand
GGATAGAACAGAAGCGTCTTGCGGTCCGCCGTGAACAGGATCCCGTCCACGGTGCTCAGGTTTTCATTTCCCGGGGCGATGGTGACCTTCTCCAGAGCCGTGCATCTCGAGAAGTTGTCGCCTCCCACCCGGGCCAGCATGTTCAGGTTCAGCACCTTCAGGGCTTTGCATCTATAGAAGCTGTCCCAGTACTCCTCGATGCCGGAGGACAGTGTGACCTCCTCCAGCTCCTGGACCCGGTTGAAGGCATGGGGCCACAGCTTGGTCACGGTCTCGGGAATGGTATAGCTCTTCCCCGGCCGGACCGTGGGATAGAGCAGCAGCGTCGTCATGTCTTTGGTAAAAAGGATGCCATCTGACACCGTAAGGGCAGGGTTGTCCTCCGCCACGGTGATCTCTGCCAGGGACCAGGTCTCCCCCAGGGTGGTCCAGCCATTGTACTCATCCCCCAGGGACTGCACCTGGTTCAGGTCGATCCGTGCCAGGGCGCTGCAGCCGTAGAAGGTCATGGGCATCAGGCTCTTGACCCCGCCGGGAAGGCTCACCCCGGTGATGGCGCAGTTGTTCTGGAAGGCCGCCGGGGCGATGGCGGTGACTGGCAGGCCATCGATGGCCTCCGGGATCGCCACATCGTAGTGATCCAGCTCGCTGGCGCAGCCAGTGATGGTAACGGCGGTCCCGTCGGTGGTCCCGGTGAGGGTCACACCCTCCTGCTCCCAGGTCACGGTTTTCACCTCTTCAGCATAGGCAATTATCCCGCCCATGAAAGACAGCGCCGCCAGCGCTGTCAGTAAAACTATCAAGAATCTTTTCGTCATTTCAGTCCTCTTTGTTATCAGCCATAAGGGAACAGGATCCCCTGCTTCTTATACTCCTGCTGCAGGTCATGGCGGAGATAGAGCATCTCCTGCACAGCTTTTCTTTGGGCCTCGGGAGCGATGGCATCGGGTTCGCCCTGGAAGCAGGCCTCCTTGTAAGCCCGCTGCAGGGGGCGCTTCTTCTCCCAGCGTGTGAGCATCTCCGCAAGTCTCCCCTCGTCGCCGTCCCTCTTCAGTGGCGCAAAGCCCATCAGCCCCAGGTACTCGTCCACTTCGCCCCGGGTCATCCCCAGCGCCAGACAAAGGCTTATGTGGGTCTTCCGGTTCTTCGGAACGGGTTTGAAACGGATGACCTGCACCGGAGTCTTCCGGTCCAGTGTATGGATGGTCTCGCTGTCCCCGGACAGGAAGTTGATCATGCTGTCATCCAGATAACCCCGCAGGGAGTTCAGCGTCCGCCTTCGGGTCCCCTCGGGGGCCCCCGGCTTCAGGATGCAGTCCACGAAACGGTCCAGCATCTTTCTGGGCCTGCTGTAGGCGGTCCGGAAGGACGCCATGTGATCGGTGATGAACTCCCGCAGGCCTTCGAAGGTGTCGTCGTACCGGACCTGCTGCAGTTCCATCTCCAGCTCTGCGGTGGCAAGGCTCCCCAGGGTGATCTCGTCCCAGAGCTGCCGGTAGATGGTCAAAGCCGCTGCCTGGCATTCTTCGAACATCTTATAAAAGTTGACACCGCTTCCCGGATTCTTCTGGTTCAGGCCGATGAGATAGATCCAGATCAGGTCCTCCGCCACATCCTTCACATAGAGAGTGTGGTTGCTGCTGTATTCCCGGATCCAGTCGTTGATGGTATCCAGGGACTGGTGCAGCGCCATCCCGATCCCGATGAACCGGGTCCTCTTCTTGGGGATCTTGGCGTAGAACACCGTTTCTTTTCCGTTGTAAGGCGCGCCGATGTAGTCCGCCACATAGGCCAGGTCCACACCCTGCTGCTCCATGATCTCGTTCAACAAGGAACGCCATTTCTTATTTCGATAAAGATTCGACATTTCCCTTTCCTTCTTGTTATTACTTCCGTTATTGTGTCGATACTAATACTATATTATATCATTTCCCCGTTGTAAATGTTTCAAAAAATAACTGCCGGTTTCAAGCCGACAGTTACCCTCTTCTTATTTGATTTTCTTGCGTTTCACCTTGGACCAGGCGGAGTAAAGCTTCTTTCCGGAGACTTTCCGATAAGTCCGGATCCGGACGTAGTAGGTCTTGCCCTTCTTCAGCTTCTTAATGACGGCTTTGGTCTTGGCCGCGCCAACCACCGTCACCGTCTTCTTGTTCTTGGTGAACTTGCGGTTGGTGGCCACCTGGATCTGATATCCGGTGGTGAGCTTCTTCTGCTTCTTCCAGCGGACGGTGAGCTTCTTCTTGCCCGCCGTCAGGCTCTTCAGGCTGGTGCCCTTGGGCTTGGCCGGCTGAGGAAGCTTCGGTACGCCTTTGTTGAAAATGGGGACGCCGTATCCGTAGTAGACATCCGGCACCGCCCCGGGATGGTAGCTGGTGTCCCGCAAAAGCTTGTAGATATCCCCGGGCTTGGCCGTGGGGTTGTACAGCTTCACCATGGCGGCCGCCGCCGTGATGTGTGGCGCAGCCATGGAAGTCCCGCTCATATACACGTAGTCGGTGTCGCTGGCGATCCCGGCGCTGACCACATCCACCCCCGGCGCGGTGAAGTCCACCGCCTTGCCGTAATTGGTGAAGCTCTGCAGCGTCAGCCCGCCGTTCTTGTCGTCCCAATCGTCGTGGGCCATGGCGGTGACGCTGATGTTATATGGCATGTACGCCGGATAGGTCAAAACCTCCTCCAGACTCTTGCCGTCGTTTCCGGCGGCGCAGACCAGAAGGCTCCCCTTGTCCCAGGCGCTCTTCAGATACTTTTTATACAGGGCTTCATCGGCAGCTGTGATCTCTCCCGCCACATTGCTCCCGCCGCTGTAGTTGATGATGTCAACCTTCTGGCTTGCAGCAAAAGAGAGTGCCTGTAAGAATTCGGATACACTTCCTGCCCCGTTGCTGTCAAAGACCTTCAGGATCAGGAACTGGATCTGTTTGGACGTGCCGTCGTCGATGATCCCCGCCACGTGAGTGCCGTGACCGGGCACTTTCGCATTGGCCGTGTCATCGTAATAGGCATAGCTCCCTGCCCCCGAAGGCGGCACGAAGGTTGTGCTCCCGGGAAGGATGGTCCGCCCTGCGAACATCTCGTGGGTCTTGTTGATGCCGGAATCCAGGATGGCCACCTTCACCTTCCGGGTGATTTTGCTGGCATTGGCCTTGTCCCGTATTGTGTCCAGCCGCATCTTGTCGCTTCCCCAGGAGGTGGACTTGGCCGCGGTGAGGCTGCACTGATTCTGCACATAAGCCTGGGAGTGGATGGGGATGTCCACCGCCACTCTGCCCTCACCCAGCTCCTTCTTCAGGGCATCATAAGCCCCCCGGGCTGCCTGTTCATCCGCATACTGCAGGATATAGAACCCGGTGAGCCGGCAGTAGACGGAGTTGATGGCGCCGTAGGTATCCGCCAGGCTCCCCTCTTCCCCCAGCACGATCAGCTGGCGATACGCAAAGGGGAACTCCACGTGGATCTGTCCCTCTTCTTCCCTCACTTCATATATGTCCTGGTCCTCCAGATAGTCCAGGATCTCCCGGCGGTTCTCCTTCTCCGTCCCTCCAGTCAGGTTCTCCGCCTTCTTCTTCGTAATGTCCAGGGCCTCGGCCATGGTGATGTCCGCCCCATTCTCGCAGGTGGTCTCCCCCGTCCCGGGGTCGATGGTCACCGGCCAGGTGTTTCCGGGATCCTGCGGCAGCAGCGCCTCCGGGGACTCTGCGGTGCTCTCGATCACCGTGGTCTCCGCAGGTTTTGCATCCGCTTCAGCATAGGCCCCTGCACCCCACGCACACAGGCACAAAGCCATGACGGCCAGGGCGATCCATACTCTTCTTCTATTCATAAGCATCCTCGCTTCTTTACGATACCTTCTACCTCGATTGTAAACAAAACCACCGTCCCGCGCAATATTATGAAGAGAAATTAATGTGCGCAGCGGCACCTTGCGCCCCGATGCGAGATCACGGGACTGCCGCTCTGCCCGGCCGGCCTCCCGCTTACGTCATCGAAACACGCCTTGCGCCCCGCGCAGCGGCACAGTATAATTGCAACAGAAGGGAGTGCATCTGAATGATCATCAACACGGGCCAAAGAACAGACATACCAGCTTTCTATTCAGAGTGGTTTGCGAACCGGCTGAAGGAAGGCTTTGTTTGCGTGCGGAATCCCTATAACCCCTCGCAAGTCAGCCGCTACCGGCTAGACCCTGCCGTGGTGGACTGCCTTTGCTTCTGCACCAAGAACCCTGCGCCCATGTTCCCGTATATGGACCTTCTGGCGGACTATGGCCAGCTGTGGTTCGTCACCATCACCTCCTACGGCAAAGACATCGAGCCCGCGGTGCCGGACAAACACCGGCTTCTGGAGGACTTCTGCCGGCTGTCGGAATGGACCGGCCCGGAAGCCCTGGTCTGGCGCTACGACCCGATCCTTCTGAACGAGAAGTATGACATCGATTATCATCTGCGGGCCTTCGAGCAGATGGCGTCCGCGCTGGATGGAGCCACGGATACGGTGGTCATCAGCTTCATCGATCTGTATTCCAAAGTAGTCCACAATTTCCCGGAGGCGCGGCCGGTCTCCCGGGAGGACCGACTGACTCTGGGAAAAGAAATCATCCGCATCGCAGGTTCCCATGGAATGACCGTCAAGCCCTGCGCCGAAGGAGACGAACTGGCGCCTTACGGTGCCGACTGCAGAGGGTGCACATTGATCTCGGATTACGAGCGTGCCATCGGAAAAAGGTTGAATGCGCCGAAAATCAAAGGCGCCCGGGCGGAGTGTGCCTGCTATCTTTCTTGTGACATCGGCGCTTACGATACCTGCCGGCATCTCTGCCGGTACTGCTATGCCAACACCGAGCCCTCCCGGGTTCTGGCCAACAGCCGCCGCCACGATCCTAACTCTCCCTTCCTGATCGGAGACTACATGGACGGCGACAAGATTCACGACGTACCCCAGGAATCCTGGGTCAGCGATCAGATGAGCCTGCTGATCCAGGCAAGATGATTTAGACCTTCCTGCTCCCTTATGATTTTGTGTACACAATTTGTGTACACAAAATCATAAGGGAAGCAGGATCACAACAGGCCTCAGACAAATAAAGAACCGGCGGCAGCGGAAAGCTGCAGCCGGTTTTCTCTACTGTG
>CAMNJK010000127.1 GCA_946541435.1 uncultured Bacillota bacterium | reverse complement strand
CTGTCCCGGCAACTGCCAGAAGTCATGGGCGCAGTAGTTGTTGCCTTCGATGATGGCCGGGCCGGTGGGGGTTACCGCGATGTCCCATCCCACATAACGCATCTGGGGGATCACCAGTGCCGCGTCCTCCGCCATTTTGATCACTTCCTTCCAGTAAGGGAGCACCATGCCGATCAGCGGCGTATGGCTGTAGGGATGCTCCGTGTACTGGATATCCGCGGTGGTGTCGCCGGAGTGGGCCGGATACAGGAATTTTCCCGTCTCCAGATCGATGGGCCCGTGCAGGCCGTAATTGTCCACCACCCTGCCGTTGATCCCCATCTTGAAGACCGCGTAGATGGCGTGGGGAACGCCCTGGGCGTCGATGATGGTGATGACACGGAAGCAGTTGGTGGAGAAGGGATAGATGGCCGCGATGTCCGGATGGTTCTCCACCACATCTTCAATGGTAGCGAAGCCCTTTTCTTTGATGTAATCGCAGAAGGCTTCCGGGCCCTCGAAATCCTTTGTCTCCAGTTTCTCACAGCCGATGCCGCAGGACAGGTCCTTCATCTTGCAGAAGATCTTCTGCCTGGTGTTATAGAACCGGACGATGTCATCGTGGGAGGCTGTCTCCAGATCCAGACATTCTCTGCCGATGAAGTCCTTGAATTTCTCGTTGAATTCATTCTTATTGTCAAAGTAATGGGCGTACTCATGATCGTTCATGAACATGATGAATTCCTTGCTGCGGAATCTGGTCATGTAGGTATTCCGCTGCTCGTGGGTCATGTCCCACCACTCGAAGATGACGTAGTCATTGTAGCCTGCCTGATACCGTTTCATACAGCGCAGGATATCAAAAAAGCAATAGGCCTTGCTCTTGCCGGACCGTTCGCTTGCCGTATTCACAACGCTGAAGAATTTACCGAAACTTGCCTGGCGAAAAACGCGCAGGTAATATGCGAATTTATTCTTCTCCATAATAATACCTCTCCGGAATCTGTGTTTACACTATATGTTACCACAGATGCGGAGAGGGTACAATATAAACCACAAAATACAGTAGGCGCCGCTTCCTTACAGGGCCGCCTCCACAGCCTTCCGGACTTCGGCCATATCCACGGTGGGCTCGAATCTGGCGATCACATTGCCCTCCCGGTCGATCAGGAATTTGGTGAAGTTCCATCCGATATAGGTCCTGTCGCCGAACTTCTTATTGTTGGCTGAAGCGAACTTGTTCAGGGCAGCGTTCTTCAGGCCTTTGCCGAAGCCCTGGAAGGGTTTCTCCCCCGCCAGATAGGCGAACAGCGGATCCGCGTTCTCCCCGTTCACATCGATCTTGGCGAACTGGGGGAATTCCGTCCCGAATTTCAGGGTGCAGAACTCGTGGATCTCATCATCCGAGCCCGGCGCCTGATCCGCAAACTGGTTGCAGGGGAAATCCAGGATCTCAAAATCCTTATCCCTGAGCTGGGCATACATTTCTTCCAGGGGCGTATAGTGGGGTGTGAATCCGCATCCCGTGGCCGTGTTGACGATCAGGAGCACCTTGCCCCGGTACTCCTCCAGGCTGACCTCATTGCCCGCCCGGTCCCTGACCTTAAAATCATATACTCCTGCCATCATGTTCTCCTTTCATAACGCAGGCTGCCGCCTGACTTAGAGGCCGCAGCTTCCCACCGGAACAGCGCCGCCGATGGCATCGATCACAGACTGGGTCTTCTCAGCGTCAAACCAGCTGCAGAGCTCGATGAAGGTCACGCCCTCTTCCACCAGCTTTCTGGCAGCCGCGTTGGCGGATTCCTGATCTGTGATATAAACGCCGGTCATGTCGAAATCCGGACCTGACAGCCGCACTTCCTTCGGGGCCTCCAGCCCTGCCGCCACGAAAATGGCTCCGTATTTGCTGAAGTCCTCCAGGGCGTCGATCTTCTCCACCTGGTCGCCTTCATAGACCGCTGCTCTGACCTTGGTGCCCTCTGCCATAGCCTCGAATGCCGCCGCGTCCTCCGGGGTGAATCCGCTGCAGAGGTTGAACAGATCATACCCTTCCGCTGTGTATTTGCAGAACAGTTCCTTCGCTGTCTCCTTGTTGTCCAGGCCTACGATGACACAGCTGTGGTCGTCATTTTCGAAGCCGCCGCAAAAGCTGGCCGGATCCAGGTTGGGCATTTCCACCATGTAAACGAATTTCATACTGTTGATCCTCCTTTATCATTGATTCTGGAATTTGGATGCGGGATCCCGCATCTCCTTCCATCCATAACGAACAATGGAAACCAGCGCGGACACGATCACGATGACCTCATTCAGGATCGCCGAATAGGCGCCGGTGAGGATGTCATACAGGATCCAGGCCGGTGACTGGCAGGACATGCCCACCAGACGGATGATCCCCGCGTTGTTGGTCCACATGGCGATGGTTCCTGCGGTCATGGTGACCATGGGCAGAAGACTGACCGGTCCGTCCCAGGTGACAGCCGTGACGCCTGCCGCCAGGATCACGAATACCGGGACCCAGCCCTTCCATCTGACCCATGCCCAGCGGTTGTACATGCTCAGCATCATGTTCCGGACGATGATGTAGACCTGACTGATGCAGCCGCTGTAGGCGCCCAGCAGCAGAAACTGGATCCCGAAGGCCACGCATCCCCCGGCCTGAAACAGATACAGTCCCCGGTTCGATCTGACCTGATAGGACAGCAGGAAGCAGATCACGCCGATGATGCCGCATGCCTGGGCTGCGATAAACTGCAGATCCATTACTTATGCTCTTCCAGCACCAGGGCCAGCTGGTCCAGCAGATCCTCCGGCGGCATGCCTGCCTTTTTGCCCAGATCCGCCACCGTCGCCTTCTTCAGGAAGATCTTGCCCAGGGGCGAGTCCAGTTTTTTGAACCTTTCATCCTTCTTCAGCAGTTCTTCCTTCAGCCACGGATATGCCGCGAGAATGTCCTTCAAAAGCGTATCTTTTGTAAATTCCATGTCCTGTTCCCCTTTCTCATACCTCTTCCAGATCCGTATCTCCGATGATATTGCCCAGTTCGATGTTCCTGCGGATCATCGGTTTCGAGACTTCCTCCCAGAGGATCCGCGATCCCTCCGCGGTCCTCTTCTGGCGCGGGATCGCCCGGGAGAGCCGGATCCCCTTCTCTCTCCAGTCCCTGCCTCCGGATGCGTCGTTCAGCATCACCGGCTGGACATTGTCCAGGGCCTTGGCGAATTTTGCTTCGGGCGTCTCCGCCGCTTCGAATTCATGGAAAAGATCCATCATCTTTTCCCGCTGGTCTTCCGGAAGCAGGCCGAAGATCCTGTCGGCCGCGCGCTGTTCCCGTTCCGCCTGAGATTTCAGACCTTCCGTATCATAGGCGTAGGTATCACCGGCATCGATCTCCACGATGTCATGGATCAGCAGCATGGTCATGACCCTGAGCAGATCCACATCTTCGTTGGCGTATTCCTGCAGGACCGCGGCCATGATGGCCATGTGCCAGGCGTGCTCCGCGTCATTCTCCCGCCGGTTCCCGGAGCACAGATAGGTCTGCCGGTACACTTCTTTTTCCTTGTCGATCTCTCTGCAGAAACGGATCTGCTGCTCCAGTCTTGTCATCATGCCTTCCTTCCATTGGTCTCCCGGTCTCTGTGTATGTCAAAATTTTACTACGGTAAAGCGGGAGCGTCAATAGGAAGCCTGTTCGGAAGCTTTCCCTGAAAACACCGCGTAAATGATCCAGGTCCTGTCATTCGCCTTCAGCGCTTCCGGATCCTCTGCGAGCTGCTGCGGGTCATAGGCGCTTGTTTCCCCGTCTTCCGAATTGTAGTACGCCACCAGGTATACGGGTTTTCCTTCTTCAAAGGGCGTCTCCGCGGCCAGCTCCCCTGCCGCAAAGCTGTAATCCTTCTCGTCCTTCGTATACCCGGGGATCTCAATATCAGAGATGGAACAACTGCTGCCGCCAAAGGACGCGCTCAATTCAAGATCCTTCTCATTTCTGATCGCAGCGATCAATCCCTCAGATGTTTTTGCGTCCTCTTCTTCTCCTGTCAGAGCAAAAGAACCATGTGACTCATCTGAGATCAGTTTCCCCTTCTCATAATACCGACAGCCCAGCTCCACATTTTTAATGGTCTCATCAGATGTATAAGAAATGATAGAAGCATTCTTATTCATCGTCAGCAGCTGAACCAGCTGCTTTGCCTGCTCGTCCTGCGGTGTCCACCGGGCCACCGTATTGACTGCCTGAGAGGAATCGCCATTCCCGCAGGCAGTACACAGCACACTCATGATCATGATCAAAACAACAGCTAAAGTTCTTTTTTTCACTTGCGTTACCCCCTTAGACATTGGAACTTACGTAATGTCTCCGTGATCGTATCCTCCCGGAATTCTGATCACTGGTTATAGTCTGCGGGATCAACGGTGGAGATATTGGTTATCCCGGCGTTGCCGTCCAGGTCTTCATACACCGTAACCACCTGTATCCCATTGATGGTCTCATCTGTCTGCAGCGTACTGAAACAGAGAAAAGCGTAATTCGTGCCGGCAACCACCTGTGTGCCCAGCAGCGCCATGGGTTCCAGTTCATTCCCGTCAAGGTTTTCCGCAGCTTTATCAAAGACATCTTTGGCATCCTGCGGGATCACGACGGAAGATCTGTCTTCCGCCACTTCCCAGCCGCCGGCAAGTTTCTCCGCGCTGATTTCGGAGTTCTCCCCTTCTGTGTATGCCGTCAGATCAAACTCTTTGACCTGTGTGATCTCAGCATTTCCTTCAAGGTCAGCATATACGATCACCATCTGATAAGATGTGGTTGGAGTTTCTGTCGCCGTGGCCGCTTCACACAGGATCATATAATTCATCCCTGCCACCACCTGGCTCGCCACATATGCGACGGGCTTCAGTTCGCTGCCCGTGAAGGTCTCCGAAGCTTTATCAAAGGCTGCCTGAACATCCTCCGGCAAGGCATTCGCTTCATTGTCGAAAAGCTCCCATCCGCCGGACACCCCTTCCTCGATCCGGCTTTCTTCGGTTTGTACACTGTCCGAAGGCTGTTCTGATGATCCGCATGCTGAAACAGCGAACATCATCGTAAGCGCGAGAAACGCAGCGCATAATTTCTTAAACATGATCATGTTCTCCCTCCTCACTTTGCAGAATACCTTGTTCCCTTAAGAGCTCCCCACCACCGTGATTGGTAGTGAGGAGCTTTGGTCTGCCCTGTCCG
>CAMNJK010000126.1 GCA_946541435.1 uncultured Bacillota bacterium | reverse complement strand
CTTCTCGATGGTATCCGCCATGATGGTGACGCAGTTGTCAAATCTGTCCCACTGGGCCATGCCCTGGATCCTGACACCGTCGCCGGGGCTGAGCATGCTGTCGATCTCGTCCCACTTCTCATTCAGGACGAAGGCTTTCACGCAAAGGCTGGTCCTTTTGTCCGTGACAAAAAGAGATACCAGTTTGCTGTCGTTCTTGGTGGTACGGCAGTCCTTGTTGAAGAGCTCTCCCTCAATGGCCACAGTGCCGCTCTCGGAGGAGACTTCCGCCAGGGGCATGGGGGTCAGGTCCACGGGGGATCCCATGATCAGATTGCCTTTGGCGGGGATGAACTTTTTCTTCCACCGGCCCCCTTTGCGTTTGGCGCCCCCGGCGCCGTTTCCGCTGCCGCCGCCGTTGAAACCGGCGTCAGATCCGCCGCCGAAGCTTCCGTTCCCGGAAGCCCGTTCTTCCGCCAGGGCGGCCCGCTGGTCGGCCCGTTCCTTCAGTTCCGCTCCGTTGATGGGATCATGGGGCTGTACCACCAGGTCGATCTGGTGAACGCCGGGCAGTTTCTTCAGCATGCGGCTGCGGAACTGCTCGATCTCTTCCGCGGACATGATAAAATTCAGAGACAGCTCAAGGTTCAGGACCCGGCCGTCTCTGCTGATGGAAGCAGACTTTATCTCCGGTTTCAGATCTTCCGGATGACAGTTTCTATATTGATCAAATTGTATGGATTCCGTAAGTGTTCTCTGCATATTCCTCCGCCAGTCTCACAAGCTGCTCAGGGATCTCTTCTTCCGTCACCTGCCGCAGGATCTTTCCTTCCGTGATCAGGACGCCCTTGCCCCGGCCGCAGGCGACGCCGATATCCGCCTCCCTGGCCTCACCGGGTCCGTTGACCACGCATCCCATGATGGCGATCTTCATATGGGCGCTGCCTTCCGCCCGTTCAAAGGCCTGTTTCAGGGGCTCCAGCTTCTCTTCAGCCCGGGCGATGACTTCTTCCAGATCCACCTCTGTTCTGCCGCAGGTGGGACAGGATACGATCTCGATCCCCGACTTGCGGATGTCCAGCACGTCCAGAAGCTCCCTGGCAAAGAGCACTTCCTGGACCGGATCCGCCGTCAGCGAGACCCGCATGGTATCGCCGATGCCGGACAGGAGCAGGGCTCCAAGGCCAGCCGCGGATTTGGTCCGGCCCCGGGCCGGTGTGCCCGCCTCCGTAACGCCGATATGCAGCGGGTGATCACATGCCGCGTCCACCATCCGGTAAGCCGTGTCGTTCATTTTGACATTGGAGGATTTCAATGAGATCACGATGTCCTCAAAATCCAGTTCCTCCAGAAGGCGCACATTGCGCAGGGCGCTGTCAGCCAGCCCCCGGGCGGTGACCCCGCCGTCCCTGGCCAGGATATCCTTTTCCAGGGAGCCGGAATTGACGCCGACGCGGATGGGGATGCCTCTGGCTTTGGCCAGGTCCGCCACCTTCCTGACGTTTTCCCTGCTGCCGATGTTCCCCGGGTTGATACGGATCTTATCCACGCCGGATTCCATGGCGGCCAGGGCCAGACGGTAATCAAAGTGGATGTCCGCCACCACAGGGATCCTTGACCGGCGTTTGATCTCCTTCAGGGCAAGGGCGGCATCCATATCGGGCACCGCCAGCCGGATGATCTCACAGCCGGCTTCCGTCAGCCGGTCGATCTGCCGCATGGTAGCCGTCACATCCGCGGTATTTGTATTTGTCATGGACTGTATGGTGATGGGCGCGCCTCCGCCGATGGGCAGGCCGCCGCAGATCACCTGTCGTTTCGTTTTCGTCAAGATACACCTCGCAGGTTATGGTAGATCATCAGAACTTGGGCACGATGAACCGCAGCACATCGTTGAAGGTCACATAGATCATCAGCATGAACAGAAGAGTGATCCCGATGAAATGGATCTTTCCCTCCATTTCATCCGTGACCCGTTTGCCGGTGATCTTCCGGATCACCAGGAAGAGGAGCCGCCCGCCGTCAAGGGCCGGCAGCGGGAGCATGTTGATGATGGCCAGATTCAGGCTGAGCAGGGCCGCCAGATAAACCACATACATGATCCCGGACTGGGCGGAGACGTTCACCGCGTAAACGATGCCCACAGGCCCCGAAAGCTCCTTCACGGAAACATCGCCGGTGAAGAGCTGCCGCAGGGTATCATACATCATGACTGCCATCTTACCGGTGTTTTTGATGCCGGCAGCGAAGGAACTCCCCACATGGCGTTCCGACGCGGGTGAGATGCCGATCATGTTCCGTTTCTGTTCTTTATTGTATTCCAGGTCCGACGTGATCCCGATCTCTTCCCCGTCCCGGACCACCGTGATCTGTATGGTCTCGCTCTCCGCCTGGCCGATGCTCTGAATGACGTCATCCCAGCTTCTGACCTTCACATCATCCACCTGCACGATGGTATCTCCGGGCAGAAGTCCCGCCGCCTGCGCCGGTGATCCCGGCTCGATGTTCTCCAGCGTGGTGGTGGGCTGTCCGGCCCAGAAAGCGATGATGATCAGCAGGACCACACAGGTCAGCAGGTTCATCAGAGATCCGGCCGCCAGAACGATGGCCCGCTGCCAGGCAGGCCGGTTGTTGAAGGCCCGGGGATGCTCTGAATCCTCGTCCTCTCCTTCCATGGCACAGTAGCCGCCGATGGGAAAGATCCGCAGGGCGTAAAGAGTTTCCCCCTTTTGTTTTTTGAATATGGCAGGTCCCATCCCCAGGGCGAATTCGTTCACCTTGACACCACAGGCTTTGGCTGTGATGAAGTGCCCGAACTCATGCACGAAGATCAGGACCAGAAATATCAGGATCGCGTAAATTACAGTCATTGTTTCTCCAATCAATTTCCCAGGGAACGGATCAGGGACCGGGTCTCTTCCCGGCTTTGTCTGTCCGCCTCCAGGATCCCCTCAAGATTCAGTTCATACAAAGGCTGGTGTCTGTTCAGCACCTCTTCCAGCAGCTGCTGGATCTGAATGAAACGGATCTCCCCCCGAAGGAAAGCGGCCACCAGCACTTCATTGGCGCCATTGAGGCATACCGGCCAGGTGCCTCCCCTTCTGCTTGCCTCATATGCCAGATCGATGGTGCGGAAGACCTCCCGGTCCGCAGGCTCAAATGTCAGACCTCCCGTCAGAGAGAAAAGATCCAGCGCCTTCATGCTGCCTGTCATGGGCAGTCTGTCCGGATAGCTGAAGGCGTAGGCAATGGGCACACGCATATCGGGATTGCCCATCTGCCCGATGATGGAGCCGTCCATGTATTCCACCGCCGAGTGCAGTACGCTTTGGGGATGGACCACGATCTGGATCTGTTCCAGGGGCATATCAAAGAGCCAGCGGGCTTCGATGACTTCCAGTCCCTTGTTCATCATGGTGGCGGAATCCACCGTGATCTTGGCCCCCATGGACCAGTTGGGATGGTTCAGCGCCTGCTCCAGGGTGACTTCCTCCAGCTGCTCCCGGCTGTATCCCCGAAAGGGTCCGCCGGAGGCGGTGAGCAGGATCCGCCGGATGGGAGAAGAACTCCCCTGCATGGACTGGAATATGGCGCTGTGTTCACTGTCCACCGGCAGGAGGGGCACGTTATTTTCGCGGACCGTCTCCATCACCAGGCTTCCCCCCGCCACCAGGGTCTCCTTGTTGGCGAAGGCGATGGCCTTGCCAGCCTTTGCAGCGGCCAGGGTGGGCTCCAGTCCCTGCATGCCCAGCAGAGAATTCAGAACCATGTCGCAGTCCTCCATGGACGCGATGGCGGTCAGCCCCTGCATGCCGTAAGTCACGAACAGATGCGGAAATTCAGCCTGCAGATCCCTGGCATCCTCCTCCCGGGCCACACAGACGGCGGCGGGATGAAAACGCCGGATCTGGTCCCGCAGGAGATCCAGCTGCTTCGCGCAGGAAAGGGCCGCCACGGAGAGGCTGTCCTGATGATGTTCTATAATGTCCAGCGCCTGGGTCCCGATGGAACCGGTGCTGCCGAGTATTGAGATTCGTTTCATCATGTTCAGTATGTCCAGGTGCTCATGGCCCCGAAGGACAGAGCGCTCAGATAGTAATACACCAGCGGTCCCGTAAACAGCACACTGTCAAACCGGTCCAGGATGCCGCCGTGGCCCGGGATCAGGTTGCCGTAATCCTTGATGCCCATCTTGCGTTTGAATACGGAAGCTGTCAGATCGCCGAACTGGGAGATGATGCCCCCCAGAAGGCCGATGATCAGACAGTGGATCAGCAGCGGACGGGCGAAGAAGAAGCCGAAGATCCCGCAGAGGATGATGCTTCCCAGGGTGCCGCCCACACTTCCCTCGATGGTCTTCTTAGGGCTGATCTTCGGGCAGAGCTTGTGCTTGCCCAAAGCATAGCCGGTGAAGTAGGCCATGATGTCCGTGCCGAAGGCCGTGATGACCACAAGCCAGACCAGGTACTCCATATCACCCATCATGGCGATCATGGCGATGTGATAGGAGAAGAATATGATATAGAAGATGCCGGTGATGGTGGCCAGGGCATCCTCCAGTTTTCGCTCTTCGATTTTAAAGAGATACAGGAGACTTGCCAGTACCACAGCGAAGAACCAGACCATGTACCAGAAGGGCGACTCACTGTCCCCTCCTTCCGCGATCTGCTGCTGGACCAGGCCGATGATGTACAGGGCGATGGCAGCGCAGACAGCGATGGGATAGCTGGCATGGATGTCCATGGCCCGGAATCCCTTGAAGAATTCGTATACCGCCATGATGCCGATGACGAAACAGCCTGCGTACAGCACATAACCGCCGATGATCAGGATCACCAGCAGCGGCGCCATGATCAGTCCTGAGAGTATTCTGGTTTTCATGTAACGATGTCCTTTCACCTGCCGCCGAACCGGCGGTCTCTGCTCTGGTACTCTTCAATGCATTTATCAAATACTTCCGGTGTGAAATCCGGCCACAGCACCTTCGTGAATACGAACTCACTGTAGGCGGACTGCCACAGCAGGAAGTTGGAAAGACGTTCCTCCCCGCTGGTCCGGATGATCAGCTCCGGGTCTCCGCAGCCGGCCCCGCCCGCATCGGTGCCGGTCCAGAGTCTGGCGGAAATGTCCTCCTCCGTGATCTCGCCGGGGATAAGTCTGCCCTGCCGGACTTCCTCGGCGATCCTGTTCACCGCCCGGGTGATCTCATTCCGTCCCCCGTAGTTCAGCGCGATGTTGAACTGGAGTCCGGTGTTGGCAGCTGTGGTGGTGATGGCCCGTTCCACAGCCGC
>CAMNJK010000125.1 GCA_946541435.1 uncultured Bacillota bacterium | reverse complement strand
CCGGAGGACGGGACAGTTCCGGAAGGGCTGGACGCGGACATCACCGTCCTGCAGCAGCCGGTGGACCGGATCTATCTGGCCGCCACCGCCACCATGGCCCTCTTCTGCTCCATGGACGCCCTGGATCACATCCGCATGTCCTCCATCAAGGCGGAAGACTGGAGTTTCAAAGAGCCCAGGAAGGCCATGAAGAAGGGTGACATCATTTACGCCGGCAAATACAGCTCCCCGGACTATGAGACCATGCTGGACGAAGAGTGCGATCTGGCCATCGAATCTACCATGATCGATCATACGCCGGAGGTGAAGGAGATGATCGAGGAAGTGGATATCCCGGTGCTCATCGACCGGTCCAGCTACGAGGATGATCCCATGGGCCGGGCGGAGTGGATCAAGCTCTATGCCGCCCTGGTAGGCCATGAAAAAGAGGCGGAGAAATTCTTCTCCGATCAGCTGGAATCCATCGCAGACCTGGATGACTTCGAAAACACCGGCAGGACGGTCGCCTTCTTCTATCTTACGGCGGACGGCAAGGTAGTAGCCCGGGCCAGCTCGGACTATGTGCCCCAGATGATCCGGATCGCGGGCGGGGAATACATCTTCGCAGATCTGGAGGGAGACGGTGACAGGTCTTCTGTGGACATGTCGGTGGAGACCTTTTTCGATACGGCGGCGGATGCGGATTATATCATCTACAACGCCAGCATCGATGATTCCGTCCGGTCTATGGATGACCTGATCGCGAAAGACCCGATCATGAAGAAGATGAAGGCTGTGAAAGAGAACAACTGCTGGGCCACCGGCAGTTCCATGTACCAGCGGACAGACCTGGCGGCGGAGATGATCCTGGACTTCCATCATCTGCTGACGGAAGATGATCCGTCGGATCTGAAGTATATCACCAGGCTTGAGTAAAACATACAGTAGACAGGAAAGGATCCGGAGAGGAGAACCATGAGCGGAAACGCAGTGCGAACGACCACCCTGCCGGGGGGCGGGGGATATCATGCCGAGAACTTCCGGCGGCGCAGCCGCTGCCTGCTGGTGTTCATCATCATGGCGGCGGCCTTCGTCGTCATCACAGTGATCAACATCAATTCCGGCAACGTGCATATCAGCGTGGGCGAGATCGCCCGCGCCATCTTCCTGCGGGAGGGAACCGAGAAAAACCTGGACATCATCTGGACCATCCGTCTGCCGCGGATCATCGTGTCCATGATCCTGGGCGGGGCCCTGGCCCTGGCCGGATTCCTGCTGCAGACCTTTTTTGAGAATCCCATCGCGGGTCCCTATGTACTGGGCATTTCCTCCGGCGCCAAGATGGTGGTGGCCGTGGTCCTGCTGGCTTTCGCCCAGGCTTCCTTTCAGGTCACGTCTCTGACCCTGATCCTGGCGGCTTTCGCCGGATCCCTTCTGGCCACATTATTTGTGCTGGTGATCTCCTACCGTGTGCCCAATATGGCCATGCTGCTGGTGGCAGGCATTATGGTTGGATACATCTGCAACGCGGTGACGGAGTTCATGGTCACTTTCGCGGAGGATTCCGACATCGCCAACCTGCACGTCTGGTCTCAGGGCAGTTTTTCCGGCATGACCTGGACCAATGTGGCGGTCTGTCTGGTGGTGGTGGGCATCGGATTCATTCTGACCATGGCTCTCTCCAAACCCATCGGGGCATATCAGATGGGTGAGAATTACGCCCGGAGCCTGGGAGTGAACATCCGGATCTTCCGGATCGCTCTCATTACCCTGTCCAGCCTTCTGTCTGCCTGCGTCACAGCCTTCGCGGGCCCCATTTCCTTCGTGGGCATCGCCGTGCCCTTCCTGATCAAGGGTACCATGGGGACTTCCAAACCGTTGGTTGTCATTCCCGGCTGTCTCATTGGCGGCGGGGTGTTCTGCATGCTCTGCGACCTCATCGCCCGTCTTGCATTCGCCCCGGTGGAGATGAACATCAGCACGGTGACGGCGGTCTTCGGCGCGCCGGTGGTGATCTACATGATGGTCAGCAGAAGAAAGGGGCGGTAAGATGGCAGAGAAGACTTACATCAAAATGGACGACCTTGCCGTCGGCTACAACGGCAAGGCCCTGATCCGGGACATCTGCATCGACATCAAAAAAGGAGAGATCGTCACCCTGATCGGTCCCAACGGCGCCGGCAAGTCCACCATCCTCAAGAGCATCACCCGGCAGCTTTCGCTGATCGGCGGCAAGGTCATCTTCGATGAACAGAACCTGCACAAGATGAACTTCCGCGAACTGTCACAGAAGATGGCTGTCGTTTTGACGGAGCGGCTGAAGACGGACCTGCTGACCTGCTACGATATCGTGGCCAGCGGCCGCTACCCATACACCGGCAAGCTGGGCATCCTCACGGAAGAAGACGAGCGGAAGGTGGACGCGGCCATGGCAGCGGTGCACGCAACGGAGCTGGGCCCCAAGGATTTCAATGCCATCAGCGATGGTCAGCGGCAGCGGGTCCTGCTGGCCCGGGCCATCTGTCAGGATCCGGAGATCATCATTCTGGATGAGCCCACATCGTTCCTGGACATCCGTTATAAACTGGAGCTGCTTTCCATCCTGCGGGATATGGCCAAGCGGAGGGGCATCACGGTCATCATGTCCCTGCACGAGATCGATTTGGCCCAGAAGATCTCCGACCGTATCATCTGCGTGAAAGGCGACCGGATCTACCGCTACGGACAGCCGGAAGACATCTTCCGGGAGGAGATGATCCGGGAGCTTTACTCCCTGGACAACGGTTTCTTCGATCCTCTGTTTGGCAGCATTGAGCTGCCTCAGCCCACAGGCAAAGGCTGGTCGGGCGGGTCTGCGGATCAGGAGGGCTCGGAACCTCAGGTTTTCGTGATCTCGGCCTGCGGCACGGGAATTCCCGTGTACCGGAAACTGCAGAAAAAGAACATTCCCTTCATCGCTGGGATCCTTACACCGGGGGACAAGGACTATCAGCTTGCACGCCTGCTGGCAGCCAGGGTCATCACCAGCCCCGATTTCGAAGCGCTGGCAGAGCCAGCCTTTGCAGAAGCTGCAGAAGCAGTTCATCGGTGCAGCCGGGTGATCGCAACGGACTTCCCGATCGGGACCATGAACCGCCGGATCGAAGAGCTCATTGAACTGGCGGACCGGGAAGGGAAGCTGGAACGGGTCTGATGATATTATTCATCAGGTTGCCGTGAATGCGCGCATATGTTAGAATAATTACGCTGTGGCAGGATATGACTCCTGCGCAGTGCAGGAACACAAAAAACGACAGGTGCCGGTGCGGAAGCATCGGGTAAAAGGGAAACAGGTGAGATTCCTGTGCGAACTCGTCACTGTAAGCAGATTGCCGAAGCCGATGGGACAGCGAAAGTCAGAAGATCCGCATCCCAAGCCACTGAGATACGCTTCTTGGGAAGGCGGCCAAGGCACATATCTGTAAGTCAGGAAACCTGCCTGCCGGGTACAGAGGAAGACCAGCCTTTGCGCGGACCTTTCGGGTCGCGCGGATGTCAGATCTTCCCGGCCACGAGTCACTGGCGGATACAAAACTGATTGAATGAAGAGATTCTTCAAGAGGCTTTTGCTCCGTTTAGCGAAGGCCTTTTGTGTATCCTGAAGAAAAATATATTCTTTCAAAGGAGGAGGCTTTATTATGAAGAATCTCAAAAAATTTCTTGTACTGGGCCTGGCCCTGGTCATGGCACTGGGCATGATGGTCATGTTTGCCGGCTGCGGTGAATCCGAGGAAGCGGAGCAGGCTCCAGTTTCCGAGCAGGAAGATGCTGCCGCTGCTGAGGATGCGGTAGCTGCCTGCAATGCTGCGATCGAAGCGATCCAGATCCAGGAATGGACGGAAGACACGGATGAACTGTGTGCAGCGGCAAGAGGTGCCTATGATGCTCTGACCGATGAGCAGAAGGAACAGCTGGACGATCCGGATTACTTCGGACTGGACACCGGCGACGCTTCCAAGGATGATCCGCTCAACGGCGACGACATCGGCGAGAACGAGCTGCTGGTGGTTTCCTTCGGTACATCCTTCAATGACTCCAGAGCGACAGACATCGGCGGCGTTGAGAAGGCGCTGGCTGAGGCGTATCCGGACTGGAGCGTCAGAAGAGCGTTCACTGCGCAGATCATCATCAACCACGTTTACGCCCGTGACGGCGAGCAGATCGACAACACAGAGCAGGCTCTGCAGAGAGCTGTTGACAACGGTGTCAAGAACCTGGTCATCCAGCCGACACACCTGATGCACGGCGCGGAGTATGACGAGCTGATGAGCTATGTAGATCAGTTCGAGGATCAGATCGATTCCATCGAAGTTGCTGAGCCGCTGCTGGGCGAAGTCGGCGATGACAGAGATGACATCAATGAGGATAAGGAAGCTGTTGCCAAGGCTGCAGTTGATGAAGCTGTCAGCGTTGCAGGCGCGGATTCCCTGGATGTCCTGGCTGAGGAAGGCACAGCCATCGTCTTCATGGGACACGGCACAGGCCACGAAGCCAACGTAACCTATGACCAGATGCAGGCGCAGATGGATCAGCTGGGCTATGACAACGTCTTTATCGGTACTGTTGAAGGCAACCCGGCAGATACCGCTCTGCCCGAAGTCAAGAAGGCAGTAGAGAAGGCCGGTTACACCAAGGTCATCCTGCGTCCGCTGATGGTCGTCGCGGGCGACCACGCCAACAATGACATGGCTTCTGACGAAGAAGGCTCCTGGTACTATGGATTCGTCAACGGCGGCGAGTTCGAGGTCGAGGGCGCTGATGAGCCGGTTGACATCGGCGAAGGATTCGGTGCCGACAACGTAAAATGCCAGATCGAAGGTCTGGGAAGAATTGCAGACATTGAGAAGATCTACGTGGATCATTCCGGCGCTGTGATCAAGTAAGAAGAGCATAACTAAGGGCGGGAAGGGATGCCTTCCCGCTCTTTCACTAACAGGCGAAAGGGCATGACAATGAAGAAATATCTTTTGACAGTGTTGGCAGCTGTGCTGATCCTGACGGCTGCGGTCCTGACCGGCTGCGGCGCAGGAAGCGGGGAGCCTTCCGCAGCGGAAAGCAGCACATCTGCGGAGACGGCGGCGCTTGCGGATGGGACGTATGTGGTAGACTTTGTGACAGACCACCCCATGTTCCACGTGAATGACGCCAACAACGACAAGGGGATCCTGACGGTGAAAGACGGCGTCATGACCGTCCACGTCAGCCTGCAGTCCAAGAAGATCGTCAACCTGTTCCTCGGGAACAAGGAAGACGCGCAGAAGGAAGGCGCGGAGCTGATCGAACCGACGAAGGACAAGATCGTCTATGAGGACGGGAT
>CAMNJK010000124.1 GCA_946541435.1 uncultured Bacillota bacterium | reverse complement strand
CAGCATATCAGATCATCTCTGAGGACAGCGCGCTGCCGCGGATCTGCGGCAGAGTATGCCCCCAGGAAAACCAGTGCGAAGGCGTCTGTGTCAGAGGCATCCAGGGTGAGCCGGTCTCCATCGGCCGTCTGGAGAGATTCGTCGCTGACTGGCACGCAGAGCATGAAGAAGAGCTCCGTGAGGTCTTCGGATATGATGAGGCAGCATCCGTTGCTCCGTCAAACGGCAAGCGTGTCGCTGTCGTCGGCGCCGGCCCTGCAGGCCTGACCTGCGCGGGAGACCTCTCCGCCAAGGGATATGCAGTCACTGTATATGAATCCCTGCACAAGCCCGGCGGCGTACTGGCCTACGGCATTCCGGAATTCCGTCTGCCCAAGGACATCGTTGCGGCTGAGGTCAAGAAACTGGAAGACCGCGGTGTTGAATTCATCAGCAACGCCATCATCGGCAGAGCTGAGACCGTGGATGAGCTTCTGGATGAAGAAGGATTCGACGCAGTCTTCGTCGGCACCGGCGCAGGACTTCCGTCCTTCATGAACATCCCGGGCGAAAACCTGCTGGGTGTCTGCTCTGCAAACGAGTACCTCACCAGAATCAACCTGATGAAGGGTTATCTGGATGACTACGACACACCGGTTCCCAAGGGAAAGAGGATCGCTGTCGTGGGCGGCGGCAACGTTGCCATGGACGCGGCAAGATGCGCCATGAGAATGGGGGCTGAGAAGGTCTACATCGTTTATCGCCGGAGCATGGAGGAGATCCCCGCAAGACGTGAGGAGATCCACCACGCCATCGAAGAAGGCGTAGACTTCCAGCTGCTGAGGAACCCGGTTCAGATCATCGGCGACGAAGCGGGCCACGTTACCGGCATCGAAGTCGTCAAGATGGAACTGGGCGAGCCGGATGCATCCGGCAGACGTCGTCCTGTGGAGATCAAAGGCTCCAACTACATCCTGGATGTAGATGAAGTCATCATGTCCATCGGTACAAGACTGAACACCCTGATCCTGGATACCACAGAGAATCTGGAAGCCAACAGCCGCGGCGGCATCGGCACCGATGACGGCGCAGCCACCAACCGGGAAGGCGTATACGCCGGCGGTGACGCGGTCACAGGCGCGGCTACCGTTATCCTGGCCATGGGCGCAGGAAAAACAGCAGCCACCAGCATCGATGAGTATCTGAACAAGTAGCTTCCAAAGCGTAGCAGCTTATAGAACATACTCGAAAAAAGCTGCGGCATTCCGTAAAGAACTTGCGGAGGCCGCAGCTTTTTCGTAAACTATAGTCAAGAGCGCAGGCTCAATCGGTCAGGAAAAGGGGAGACGAAGATGTGTCGTAAAGAACTGCCATATTTTCATATCGATGGTCACGTGGGCGGAAGCCAGAGCTGGTTTCTGGACCCCTGGATGCACATCGGCGGCTGCGGCGCGCTGACATTCTGTGATTTTCTGATGTATCAGGCATTGTGCCGGGGCAGGACGGAGTGCTATCCCTATGATCCGAATCGGCTGTCGAAACGGGACTACCGGAAATTCGGCATGATGATGAAACCCTATCTCAGACCGCGGGAGAGCGGCATCAAGGATCTGAAAACCTTCATGGAGGGCGCTTCCATCTATCTGGAGTACAGCGAGATCGAAGGCTTCACCATGGAAGGCCTGGACGGCTACCGGCCCTTTGCGGAGGCGCAGGCTGCGGTCCTGGACCGGATCGATCACGATATGCCCGTTCCCATGCTGATGCTGAAGCATCAGGATAAAAAGTTCAATTTCTTCGAATGGCACTGGTTCCTGCTGGTGGGATATGAGCTAAAACAGAACATATGTTATGTCAAGGCGGTCACCTACGGCAAGGAACATTGGCTGAATTTCAACGAATTCTGGGACACCGGAGAGCTGGAACGGGGCGGCCTGGTGCTGATCAGCGAGGTGTGACCGGACCCATGCTCCGGCTTCAGATCCGTTCCGCAAAGTAGATGGTCCGGGGCCGTTCCGCCTCCGGATCCTGTTCGTTTTCTTCCGGGCCGAAGGTCTTCTTCAGGTGCCAGTCTGCCATCACAGACCGGAGCACATGGGCGGCATCTTCATCGGACAGCCGTTTCTGTCCCGGAATCTCATCGCCATGGAGGGGGAAATGATGCGATTCGCCGGAAACCGGCAGGGCATCGGAGAAGGCTCCCTCAGCAGCATCGGCGGGCATGACCCCGCCAGCCTTTGCATTCTCTGCATTCTCCGCATTCTCTGAACGCTCCGATTTCGCATAGTGTTCCAGGCAGCTCCGGTAATAGTTCTCATAGGCGGCCCGGTGTTCGCTGGGGGTGCGGCCCCAGAGCTGCCGGAAGGCAGCGTAAAAGTATTTGGGATCGGAGAAACCGCATTCATAGGCGATCTCCGCATTGGGTTTGTCCGTGGTCAGCAGCAGGTACTCCGCATTGTAGCAGCGGATGTATTTGATCATGGTGCTGAAGCTGCGGAAGACTGTATGGCTGATGAACTGGGAGAAGTAGTTCTTGCTGATGTGCTCCTGGGCAGCCAGCTGGGAGATGGTGATCTTCTGGTCGTAGTGGTCCATGCAGTAGGCCAGCACCCGGTGAAAGCGCTCGTAGAGATCTTCATTCATGTAAACGTCCTGGTTCTCGTAGTTGAACCAGTTGAAGTATTCCAGCAGATAGAAGGAAAAGAATTCCACCGGCCCCTCGTACATCTCCGGGGTATAGTCGCCGGTGAGATAGCCGTAGGAGAAGGAGAGGATCGCGTCCTTGACCGCGTCCATGGCAGTCTGCTGGTAGGCGTAGCAGTGGTTGCTTTCACAGGCGAAAAATACGTACCTGATCTGGTCCCAGTCGTAGGGGATGTTCTTCAGATCCAGATGGAAGATCAGCACCAGGTTTTCCGTGTCGGAGTAGAGATAGTGGATGTCTTCGTGATCGATGGAGTGGATCTGGCCCGGCAGCAGGGTGGCCTGCTGGTCGGAAGCCACCAGATGCACCTTGCCCTCCAGGCAGCAGACGATCTCCAGGTCGCTGGGATGGCGGTGGGGGAGCGCCCGGTCCACTCTGCAAAGGCTGGCCTCCACCGGGATGCCGGGACGGTATTGGATGGTTTTGTTCAGTATTTCCATGATGGACCTCCTGGTCTTTATGATACGTGATTTCCTGATTGTAGTCAAATTTTCGTTAAAAAAAGTCACAAATGATAAAAAACGGCTATAGAATTCCCCGGATTACTGTCAGATAATTTAAACATAGAAACCAAAGGAGAGGCTTTCCGCGGAGGCCGGAGGCTGAAGCAGGGGCCGGAAAATACATCAGGAATTCAAAAAAGGAGTTCAGAGTTATGGGTAAGAAAGTATTAGTGCTGGGCACAGGCGCCCAGGGCACCACTGTGGCCAAGAGACTGGATCTGGAACCGAATGTGGACAAGATCATCTGCGCAGACTATGACGAGGCTGCTGCCAAGGAACTGGCCGCCAGCCTGACCAAGGCGGAAGGATGGCACTGTGACGCGTCCCATATCGAACAGATCGTACCGCTCCTGGCGGGATGCGATCTGGTGGTCAACGCGCTGCCGCTGGAATTCGGCAAGAACGTCATCGACGCTGCCCTGGAGGCAAAGTGCAACTATCAGGACTTCGCTGCGCCGGAAGGCTTCGAGGATACCTGGGAAAAGTGCATGTACAGACTGCTGACGGAATACAATGAGAAGTTCAAGGCCATCGGCAAGCTGGCCATCATGGGAACAGGTTCCGCGCCGGGTACCATGTGCGTCGTTGCCAGAGACACCATGAAGGACATCGATGAGTGCGATACCATCAACATGATGGTTTATGAAGGCGTGGAAGCCAAGCGGTTCCAGCCCTACTGGTGGTCTCCTGTGACGGCCCTGAACGATATGGACGACCTGCCGGTGGCATGGATCGACGGGAAGATGGTCAACACCAAGCCCTTCAGCCTGCCCATCGTCCGGGACTTCGATTATGTGGGATATCCGGTCCGGTTCGTGGAGCACGCCCACGATGAGCCCTTCTATGTGGGCATGAGAGCGGATGATCTCTTCAAGGGATGCAGGAACGCTTACTTCAAGTACGGCGGTGTGGGCATCGAATTCGCGGAGCCTCTGGCAAGAGCCGGTCTGCTCAAGCGTGATCCGGTGGAGATCAACGGCCAGACCGTGAATACACACGAGATCATCCTGAGCTATCTGCCGCATCCGCCGCGTTTTGCCCGTGAGATCCAGGAGATCATCGACGAGGGTCTGGTTTCCGATACCGGAGCATTCGTTGTTGAGGCCATGGGTAAGAAGGACGGCAAGGATGTCCGTGTGGAATCCCATCTTTTCGCCCCCGGATTCGTGGAATCCTTCGAGAGATTCGGCGTCACCGGCGAGCAGTACATCACAGGACAGGGCGGCTTCCTGTTCACCAAGCTCTTTGTCAATGATGAACTGAATCAGACCGGATTCATTTCCTCCGCGGAACTGACCGACGAGGCCAACGACAAGTATCTGGAATACGCCAAGGAACTGGATATCACCATCGAGAGAAGGATCATCTACGACGATCCTTACTACAAGAACGCGCCCAAGGCCAAAGAATACGTGGAGTGGTGGGAGCATCCGACGATCACACCGGTGGAACTTCCGTAAACAGAATGGAAATAACGCGAAAGCGTCAGTGAATGCTTCGGGGCTTTTGAGCCCCGAAGCAGTTCTTATTTTTGCCGCAAAGGCTGGCGTTCCCGTGGGCTGGCAAATCACGGGCAAACGTAGTATACTGGTGAAGTATTTGGAATGAACAGTGGAGACATCTCATGACAGGTCATGGGATGATGTATTAAAAAGAATCGAGGTTACAATGAAGAAGATTTTAGTGCTGGGCGTGGGCGCGCAGGGAAGCACGGCCGCCAGAAAGCTTGACAATGAACCCAATGTAGAGGAGATCATCTGCGCGGACTTCGATCCGCAGGCGGTGGAAAGCATCGTCAGCCAGCTGAAAAAAGGCCGGGGCGCCATCGTGGATGCCCATGACCTGGACAGCATCGTCAAGGCGGCGGAAGGCGTCGACCTGATCCTGAACGGCCTGCCCCTGGAGTGCACGGAGAACGTGCTGGAGGCTGCCCTGATCGTGAAGGCAAACTACCAGGACTACGCCGGAACGACAGCCCTGGATGAGATGTGGAAGAAGAGCGAATTCTACGATCCGGAGAAGGAGCCTGTCCTGGAAGATCCGGCCACCCTGGGATGGTGGCAGAGCATCAGCGCCATGTACAAGATCTACGGACCCAGGTTCGAGAAGATCGGCAGGCTGGCTCTGTTCGGCACAGGCTCGGCGCCGGGCCTGATC
>CAMNJK010000123.1 GCA_946541435.1 uncultured Bacillota bacterium | reverse complement strand
TTCAATTCCCTGCGCTGGGATCCCAAGGTGGTGGAATCCGTCCGGCTGGAGAAATACGCCGACCCGGAGGAATACGGCAAAGAGAACAGTGAACTGGTGCTGCGGGCCATCAGCCAGGCAGACTGGATCATGGAAGAGGAAGCCATCCTGACATCAGAGGGGCGTCTGGAGTAATAGAAGAAGGGAGATTCAAGAGGATGTTCGATCCGATCACAATGTCACTGAATGTGGATCCGCTGCTCCGCAGCGCTCTGCAGGAAGATATCACCAGCGAAGATGTTTCAACCAACAGCGTCATGCCCGCCGGCAAGCGGGGCCATGCCGACCTGATCTGCAAGCAGGACGGCGTCATCTGCGGACTGCAGGTGTTCGCCCGGGTATTCCGACTCCTGGATCCGGAGACCTCCGTGATCTTTCACGTCATGGAGGGGGATGACGTCAGCAGGGGCCAGCTCCTGGCAGAGGTTACCGGCGACATCCGGGTGATCCTTTCCGGAGAACGCACCGCCCTCAACTACCTGCAGCGCATGAGCGGCGTAGCCACGTACACCCGCAGGGTGGCAAAGCTCCTGGAAGGGACCGGGATCCGTCTTCTGGACACCCGCAAGACCACGCCCAACAACCGGATCTTTGAGAAATACGCGGTCCGGGTCGGCGGCGGCTATAACCACCGCTATAACCTGACCGACGGGGTCATGCTCAAGGACAATCACATCGGCGCGGCCGGCGGCGTCAGGGAAGCCATTCTGGCGGCCAGAGAATACGCCCCCTTCGTCCGCAAGATCGAAGTGGAGACGGAGAACATCGACATGGTCCGGGAAGCAGTGGAAGCCGGCGCGGATATCATCATGCTGGACAATATGGATCATGATGAAATGCAGGAGGCGGTCCGGCTCATCGACGGCCGGGCGGAGATCGAGATCTCCGGCAACGTCACCGCCGAGCGCATTCCCCAGATCCGGGATCTGGCGGTGGACTACATTTCCAGCGGGGCACTGACCCATTCCGCCCCCATCCTGGACGTATCGCTGAAGAATCTGCATCCCACGGAATAAGGAGTATCATCACTTGAAAGGAAAGGAACGAAGAGATAACATCATACGCGATCTGCGCAGCGAAGACCGGCCGGTCTCCGCCGGAACCCTTGCGGCCCGCTACGGTGTCAGCCGGCAGGTGGTGGTCCAGGACGTGGCTCTGCTGCGCGCGCAGGGCATCGATATCCAATCCACCTCCACCGGATATCTTCTCAGCGACTCTCAGCAGAAGTCCCGGGTGATCAAGTCCTTTCATACAGACGACGAAACCGCCGAAGAACTGACCATCTGTGTGGATCTCGGCGGCTGTGTCAAAGACGTATTCGTTTATCATCGCGCCTACGGCGTGGTCCGGGCGGAGCTGAATATCCGCTCCCGTCTGGATGTCTCCAGGTTTCTTTCGGATGTTTCCAGCGGCCGGTCCGGCCTGCTGAAAAAAGTCACATCGGACTATCACTATCACACCATCACCGCGGACAGCGAGGATGTTCTTGACATGATCCAGAGCGCCCTGGACGAACGCGGTTTTCTGGCGCCCCTCACCGATTACGAACCGGTCAGCTTCCCCAGCGACGGCGCATCTTTATAAACTGATCCGGCGTAAGCCGCCAGCACCAGTTGCGGCCGATGGTTCCCGGCACATTGATCCTGGCTTCACTTCCCAGCAGCAGATAGTCCTGGAGGGGGATGATGGCGATGTCCGCGCAGCTGTCCAGCACCTTCTTCACCATCAGTTCCGCCGCACGGTAAGCCGGATCCTCCGGCGCGCCCTCTGCCCTTTCGCCGGATCCGGGGCCATCCCTCAGAATGCCATCAGCTTCCTGCATGCCAGTCCCTTCTTTCGCCCGGCTCTTCTCATAGGCGTCGTTTTCCAGCACCAGCTTCCAGGCCCTGACGGCGTCCACGCCCAGATACTGGAGGATCCCTGCCCGGGCATCTCCGGACAGGCTCCGGAACCAGCCCGCAGTGGTATCGTTATCATGGGTCCCGGTGTATGCCGCGCAGTTTTCCCGGTAATTCTCGGTCAGGTACATATTGGCCGGATCTCCGTCGAAGGCAAACTGCAGGACCTTGGTCCCGGGGATCCCCGTCGCCTCCAGGAGCTCATGGACGTCATCCGTCAGGAAGCCCAGATCCTCCGCGATGAAACGGCCCCGGAAGACTTCCTTCATGGAGTTTTCCCCGGGATCCTCTTCCTTCAAAGTCCCGGCAGCTTCCTCCATGGCCTGCCGGAGACGACGGAACAGTTCCATGCCGGGCCCCGGTGTCCACCTTCCATTCATTGCGTTCTCCGCATCCGCCTCTGTGCTGTAATAAGCTTCATATCCCCGGAAGTGATCCAGTCGGAGCACATCATAGAGGAGAAAGCACTGCCGGATCCTGCTCAGCCACCAGCGGTAACCTTCCTCCTTCATCTTTTCCCAGTCATAGAGCGGGTTTCCCCACAGCTGACCCTCCTCCGAGAAGTCATCCGGCGGAACGCCTGCGATCCGCTTCGGCTGCAGATCCTCATCCAGCTGAAACTGGTCCGGACTGGCCCAGCAGTCAGCGCTGTCATAGGAAACGTACACCGGCATATCGCCGATGATCTTCACGCCCTTCTCACCGGCATACCGGCGCAGGGCGCCCCACTGCCGGTAAAACTCGTACTGGGTCCACTGGAAGAATGAGATATCCTCCGCATGTTCCTCCCTGGCCTGCCCCATGGCCTGTTCCTCCCGAACCCGCAGGGGATCCGGCCAGCTGTCCCAGCTCTCCTCTCTGCCGAATTCCTCACGCAGGGACATGAAGAGGGCGTAGTCATCCAGCCAGAAGGCATTCTCCCGCAGGAAGCCGCTGAAATCCTCCTGCAGGCTGTCATCCGCGGCGCACCGGTCCAGGAACCGGGAAAAGGCCAGCCTGAGCATAGCCCGCCGGCTGTCCGCCAGGAGACTGTAATCGGCGTGCATCGGATCGTCGCCGAAATCAAAGGTGTCCAGTTCCTCGTGACTGACAAGGCCCTGCTCTTCCAGTCGGACCGGATCAATGAAGTATGCGCTGCCCGCGAAGCTGGACAGGGGCTGATAGGGGGAGTCCGCGCATCCCGTGGGGTTCAAAGGCAGGATCTGCCAGTATACATGCCCTGTCTCAGCCAGCCAGTCGATAAATTCCCGGGCTTCCCGGGAGAAACAGCCGATCCCATACCTTGAGGGCAGGGAAAATACCGGGAATAAAACGCCCTTTTCCTTGTTATCTCTTCTCTGTATCTGAATCATATCCCGCCTCTTTGCGTCTTCTGCCGGAATCAGCGCGCCGGCTCCCCTAACGGTTCCTGTTGAAGTTGATCAGGCAGCCTGCCCTGACGATGTCTTTCTCGGTCTCTGTCATGGGCGCGATATAGAGGGAGATCTCCCGCGCCGCGCCGCCGTCCGCCGGGATCACATAGGCAGGGATATCCTGCATATCGGTATCCAGCGCAGCCCGGGCACCGGGCACGTAAATGTAATCGCCCACTTCGAAATCCGGCTCTGCCTTCATCTGGAAGGGCATCATGCCCCAGTTCATGACATTGGAACGGTACCGTTTGGTGGCGTATTCGCTGCAGATGTTGGCCAGTCCGCCCAGTACACGCTGGCAGCTGGCAGCCTGTTCTCTGGCAGAGCCGTCACCCGGCCGCACGCAGTAGATCATGGAACCGATCTGGATATCCCCGGCCGGAACATCCGGTGTGATCCTGACCGCTTCAGCCAGGGCCGCCTGCAGGTCTGCCGGCGCCGCAGCCGTGTCCCCGCCAGCCTTTGCAGCCAGACGGGCCTCCTCCATGGCGCGGACTTCCTTGGAACGGCCCACGTAGTCCGGATCCCGCCGGGAAAGGGTGAACTCCGCCAGCCCCAGGGGGTTGGACCGGTAGGACGAGGTCTCCCCGGAGGGGATGAGTTCGTCAGTGGTGGTCACCGGATCCAGGATCTTGGAGCAGACCTTCAGCAGGATATTCTCGCCAAGAGGCTGCTGCTCAGGCCAGTCCTTGATGTTGGGCCCGTAGATCAGATCTGCGGACGGATCCGCCGCGCCGAATCCCTGGTAGACCCTGGCCTGATAGACCGAATCATCGTACTCGTAGTCCGGCGTCCGGTAGCCTGCCCAGCTCTGTCCCAGGCCAGCGGCCGCCTGCTCCGCAAATGCAGTCGCAGAGGTCAGGACCCCGCCGCAGGCTGCTGTCGCCGCGATGGAACGGGCATCCATCAGCGCTACTGCGGAGAGCTGGCCGTTTCCGGGTTTACTGCCCTCTCTGCTGGGGAAGTTCCGGGTGGTATGACGAACGGAAAGTCCGTTGTTGGCCGGGGTATCGCCCGCGCCGAAGCAGGGGCCGCAGAAGGCGGTCTTGATCACAGCGCCCGCCGCCATCAGATCCGTAACAGCGCCCTTCCGGACCAGATCCAGGAACACCGCCTGAGAGGATGGGTATACAGAGAGGCTGAACTCGCCGCTGCCGCAGCTGCCGCCCTTCAGGAGATGAGCCGCGTCCATCACATTGCAGTAGTTGCCGCCGGCGCATCCGGCGATGATGCCCTGCTGGACCCGGAGCCTGCCGCCCTCGATCTTATCCCGCAGAGAGAAGCCGGTGTCGGGGCCCGCTGTGATCTCCCTGGCGTTCTGTTCCACGGAGTAGAGGATCTCCTCCAGATCCGCGTTCAGCTCGTCGATGGTGAAGGTATTGGAAGGATGGAAGGGCAGCGCGATCATGGGTTTCACCGCGGACAGATCCACCTCCACGCATCCATCGTAATAGGCCGCGTCCGCGGGCGCCAGCTTCCGGTAGTCGCCGCCCCGCCCATGCAAAGCCAGGTAAGCCTTTGTGTCGTCGTCTGTCTGCCAGATGGAGCTCAGGCAGGTGGTCTCGGTGGTCATGACGTCAACGGCGTTTCTGTAATCCGTGGTCATGGACGCGATGCCGGGGCCGGTGAATTCCATGACCTTGTTCTTCACGTAGCCGTTTTCATAGACCGCGCCGATGATGGCCAGGGCGATATCCTGGGGGCCGACGCCCGGCTGGGGCGCGCCGGTCAGGTAGATATTGACCACCTCCGGATAGGCGATATCCCAGGTGTCCTGCAGCAGCTGCTTGACCAGCTCGCCGCCGCCCTCGCCCACCGCCATGGTGCCCAGGGCGCCGTAACGGGTATGGCTGTCCGAACCCAGGATCATTTTGCCGCAGCCCGCCATGGCTTCCCGCATATACTGATGGATGACCGCGATATGGGGCGGCACGAAGATCCCGCCATACTTCCTGGCGGCGGAAAGGCCGAAGACATGGTCATCTTCATTGATGGTCCCGCCCACT
>CAMNJK010000122.1 GCA_946541435.1 uncultured Bacillota bacterium | reverse complement strand
AATCTCCATCGCCGCAGGCAACTGCGGGGATCGGTTCGTTCATGCCGGAAACGACTGAGCCCGCCCTACTGCTTCGCGTAGATGGTCTTGGTGCTGACGCCGGGAAGGGCGCCCAGTTTGCCGGACAGGGCGCTGATGATGTCGCCGTCAGCTTCCATGGCGATGCTGATGATGGAGATGGGCTTGTTGGGATGGGGCACGCCCATTCGCCCGATGATATACTGCCGGTATTCGTGCAGCAGGCTGTTCATCCGTTCCACGGACTCCCGGTCCTCCACGATGATGCCGATCAGGGCAGTTCTTGTGGGTTTTATGGTCGTTGTCATGATTGCTTCCTCCCTGGGCTAAAACCTGAAATCCCGGTTGCCGGCTTCGATCTCATCCAGGTGATGGGCGCAGATCTCCCGCACCTTCTCATTGGGGATCAGGGGCAGTCTCTCCCGGATCAGGGCGTCGCCCTTGGCCTTGGTCTCCTCGCTGGCGTAGTCGATCAGGAATTCCTTCAGGGTCATCATGGCGTTGGGCTGGCAGATGTTGGCGATCTGACCGGCCTTCAGCAGGCTCATGAACCGGTCGCCGGTCCGGCCTTCCCGGTAGCAGGCTGTGCAGAAGCTGGGTACGTAGCCCAGATCGATGAGCCAGTCCACCACCTCTGCCAGGGTCCGGCGGTCCTCCACATCAAACTGGGTGGTGTCCTCCGGCCGTTCTTCCTCCACGTAGCCGCCCACGCTGGTCCGGCTGCCGCCGCTGATCTGGGTGATCCCGATCTCCAGACACTCCCGGCGGGTCTTTTCGCTCTCCCGGGTGGACATGATCATGCCCGTATAGGGGACCGCGATCCGCAACACCGCCACGATGCGCTTGAACACATCGTCCGGCACGCCGTTATCGAATTCATCCGGATCAATGTCATCCGCCGGACGGACTCTGGGCACGCTGATGGTGTGGGGTCCGCAGCCGAAGGTCTTCTCCAGATGATGGGCGTGCATCAGCATGCCCACGAAATCGTACTTGTAATTGTTCAGGCCGTAGAGCACGCCGCAGCCCACGTCGTCGATGCCGGCTTCCATGGCCCGGTCCATGGCCTCGGTGTGATAGGCGTAGTCGCTCTTGGGGCCGGAGGGATGCAGCTCCTCATAGGCTTTCTTGTTGTAGGTCTCCTGGAACAGGATGTAGGTCCCGATGCCGGCTTCCTTCAGCTTCCGGTAGTTCTCCACGGTGGTGGCTGCGATGTTGACATTGACCCGGCGGATGGCGCCGTTTTTGTGGCGGATGCTGTAGATGGTCTTTATGCTCTCCAGAATATACTCGATGGGGTTCTCCGTGGGATGCTCCCCGGCTTCGATGGCCAGTCTCTTGTGCCCCATATCCTGCAGGGCGATGACCTCACGGCGGATCTCATCCTGGCTCAGCTTCTTGCGGGGGATGTGCTTGTTCTTCATGTGATAGGGGCAGTAGGTGCAGCCGTTCACACAGTAATTGGACAGGTACAGGGGCGCGAACATGACGATCCGGTTCCCGTAGAAATGCTCCTTGATCTCCTTGCCCAGATCAAAGATCTTCTGGATGATCTCCGGATCCTCGCATTCCAGCAGGGTGGCCGCTTCCTTGTAGGACAGCCCCTGATACTGCCGGCCCTTCTCCAGGATCTGCTCCATCATCTCCAGATCATCCTTGTGCGCCTCGGCGAAGGCCAGGGTCTCCCGGATCTTTTCGTCGTTGATAAATTCTTCCGCCTTTCTTGACGTGCTGTTGTAGACTGCCATCTTTTCCTCCTAAAACAAATCGTCCTGTCAGCATACTGACAGGACGGATCGCTCACTCGAAGATGCAAAAGCAGGCCATGCTCCGCAGCAGACCTGTGCGCAGCATTCTCTCCTTTCGCAGTGCATGTATCTCCATCACCTTTCACCTCGGAAACGCCCTCGGCGTCAGTATGACTGTTTTTCATTACTGTGATTCTACAACAAAATCACCGAAACAAAAAGACCTGATCCGGTTTTTCCGGGCATCCGGCCTTTTGGATTTCTTATGTTTCCGGCAGATTTATCAGCAGGGTCTTAAGCCTCTTTGTTCTCGCTTCCTCTGTACTCCACGCACAGCATAGTGACGTCATCAAAGGCTTCCCGCATATCCTTCTGCATGCGCACGAAGTCCTTGTCGATCACATGATCGTATCTGGCGCGGTAAGCATCATCCGTCCCAGGTCCGTTCAAAACGGACGATGTAGGATCCCAGCACCTGTCTGCAGGGGATGGCCGCGGCGTTCTCCGCTGTCAGAGGAAGTTTCCCGTAGCATTCTTTTTCTTCTTCTGCAAAGGCTGGCAGGGTCTTTCCCTGGCTCTGCCCGGAGGCGTCTCCTTCATGAAAATGCCAGGCGAAGGAGCAGTCGCAGAATTCCTTGTCGGCTGTGATCTTCTCCGCCGGGCGGAACTCCGTCTCACTGCCGATGAAATAGGTTCCTTCGTTGTCCTTCTCCGCAGGACATCCCCCCGTCAGTCCGACGCCCGTATAGGTCAGCTCCAGGAAGGGGGCCGTGATGGTCACGGTCCTGCCGGACCGGCTGAAGTGGAGGCCACCGGCGCTGCTGTCTTCTGCAGACCTGCTGTCCTCTCCGGACCTGCTTTTCCAGAAGCCGATGTTCAGCCAGCCTCTGCGTCCCCCGGCCTCCACCGGTGTATTGAACTCCACATAGACCCTGCTTTCATCCCGGATCTCCGTGTTGATCCGCAGTACCGGCCGCAGGGACACATACCCTTCCGGCAGCAGGGCGCGGATCCGGTCCTGCTCCGCCTGGTAGGCCATGACGAACTGTTCCACCGATACCGGCGGAAGGCGCCGTCCCGCCTCATCCAGTCCCAGCCAGCTCCGCTTGAACACATACTTGTCCGCGTGGCACAGTTCGCCATACCCCCAGTCCTGCCAGAGATCCGGGTACTTATTGAGAAAGCCCATCTTCTCCGCGGACCTGGCTGACGCCACGTTTTCCCGCCGGATATGGGCTGTGATGGTCCGAAGATCTGTGCAGTCCATCAGATAATCTCTTAAAAGACCGATGGCCTCCGCCGCCAGCCCTCTGCCCCAGTAAGGCTCATCCAGCCGGCAGCCAATGGATGCCTTCCCCTTGTTTTCTTCGTAATTGTAGATTTCAGCGATTCCGATCATGGGCGCGGCATCCGCCTCTTTGGCCCCTTCTGTCAGGCAGATGGCCAGCAGAATGGACTCCTTCGTCCGGAAACACTCCTCGTCCATGCGGGCAATGGCTTCTTCCTTGTCCGCGTACTTCTGCTCATAAAGAAAGGTCGGCAGATACCGGTAAACGTTACGGTTTTCCGCCAGCCTTTGCAGGGCCGGCGCGTCCTCTGTCCTCATACGGCGGATGCGGATCCGCTCTCCTCTGATTTCCGGATATTCATCAAACAGTTTCATAGGTCTCTCTCAAAGTTGTCTTGCGGCCGCGGCCAGAAAAAAGCCGCCCTGTTCTCATTCGAGAAGGGGCGGCCGTGAATTTACCGAATGGATTTTTCCATCGTGAATATATTTTTCCCGTCTCTGCGTTCGTAGGCCACATGGTCCATGCTGCTTTTGACCATGAAAATACCCAGACCGCCGATCTGTCGTTTTTCTGCCGAAAGGGTGACATCCGGATCTGCCTTGGCCAGCGGATCAAAGGGGACGCCGCTGTCCACGAGTCTGACCACGGCAATGCCCTGGGGCTCCTGCACGCTGATATCGATGGTCACGGTGCCCACGCCTTCGCCGTAGGCATAATGCGAGATATTCACAAACATCTCCTCCAGGGCGACGTTGATCGACATCATGGCTTTCATGGTGCAGTCCGCCTTCTCCAGCTCTTCTTCGGCAAACGCCATCACATCTCTCAGATTTTCGATTTTCGCTTCGATCGTCAGTTCTGCCATCGGATCTCCTCCGTTCAAGGACGCGGTGGGCGTATGGTAAAAGTCTCTCCCAAAGAGGAATAGACCAGTTCTTCGGGTTCTTCCGGTTCCTCCGGAATTTCCTCCGCCATGCAAAGGCTGGCTCTGCGCCGGTGTTCCCGCCGGGCGAACCAAACGACAATGGAAGTCAGGCCGGCCAGGGTAAAGAGTCCGGTGACCAGCGTCTTGACATGGGCGTATCCTGACCAGGTCATCCCCAGAACGATATCCGCCAGGAAGATCACCGCTGAAACGATCAGGATCCACTTGATGGAATGTCGGTTCAGGATCTTTCCCAGGGGCAGATCCGGGAACATGGCTTTGGCGGTTACGGTAAAAGCGCCTGCGATCACCAGGGCCAGAAGTACGAATCCCAGGATCCAGTGCAGTACCGGAGAAAGTCCCGCGAAGACCATGCTGCCTCCTGTCAGGATCAGATGTCCGATGAACCACTGGGGAAGGATGAACAGGGCCCGGACAGCCAGGGGAAGTCCCAGGATCCATTCCCGCAGGGTTCCCGCTCTGGCCGTTTTCGCCGGCTTCTGTTTTTCTTCATCGTCCGCGGTCTGGCTGTCATCCGGACCGTTCTCCAGATCCACATACTGGATCTTCGGTTCTATGCCTGCGTCCTGCTGCAGCAGGTCCGCCGGGTCATCAAAGGACATATCCACCGCTGCGCCGGACGCCGCGATGGTGGCTGCCAATGCGGCCGCGACCTTTTTCTTGTTATCCATCGTGGCCTCCTGTAGGATGTCAGGTCAAAGGCTGGGATATCTGCCGCCGATTATTTTCTGAGGGCACGCATCAGGATCGCCAGTTCCTTCGGTCCCTTCATCTGCGCGTCATCCTTGCTCTTCCAGATCTCAGGATACTGCTCGATGCTCTCGCCGATCTGACCGAAGATGTTTGCCATTTCGTCCTCCGACAGGCCGGAGATCTTCAGGTGGTTTTCAAATTTCTCCGGTTCAGCCTTGACTTCCTCCGCCATCTTCTTGTAGAGATCTGCAAACTCAGTGCTGGTCATGCCTTCCAGGCTGGCCAGTTCCGGATACTCCAGATCAGCGCCCAGCTGATTCTCCAGCATGGCCTGGACCTGGTCCTGGGACATGGCGAACTTCTCGATCAGCCGATCCAGAAGGCTGATATGCTTTTTAGCGTCATCACTGATTCCATCGAAAACCTTTTTTACATCTTTAGCTCTTTCTTTCATGTTTCGGACCTCCATACTGCCGTATTCATGTCTTTAGGATTGATGTCTGTTCTCTACATATCTATAGATATCTATAGTAAGATACGATTTCATACTATAGTATAACCGATTGCCGGCTTTTTGCAAGCATTTGAAACCGGCAGGAACCAATCAAAAAAGAGCGCCCTCCACCGGATCGGCGCTCCTTGAGCTGCTTGTTTGCAGCAAACTGAGCTGCTGTTTGCGGCAAACCTGGGATCAGAAAATCTCCACGTCCTGCAGGAACCGCTGCAGGCCTTCCGGCGCCCGGGCCATATCTG
>CAMNJK010000121.1 GCA_946541435.1 uncultured Bacillota bacterium | reverse complement strand
CTGCGCATGGCCGTCGTGGACGGCGATGACAAGCAGGGATGCTTCCTGGCAGGCCAGAGCGCTGGCCTGGTCACGAAGGAAGAGAGCTGCCAGGACATCATTCAGGACCTGATCACAGACTGTGAAAAACAATTACGGAGGCTGGAAGAATGGGCAAAATAGCATTTGTATTCGCCGGACAGGGCGCGCAGACCCCGGGCATGGGAAAGGACGTTTTTGACGCAGTCCCGGCAGCAGCGGAGGTCTTTGCCAAAGCAGACGCTGTACGGGAAGGAACTTCCCGGCAGTGCTTCGAGGCGGACAAGGCAGAACTGATGGAGACCAGAAATACCCAGCCCTGCGTGTTCACCATGGATCTGGCCATGGCGGCGGCTCTGGAAGCGGAAGGTATCCACGCGGACGTGACTGCGGGATATTCTCTGGGTGAGCTGGCGGCCCTGGTTTACGCGGGCGCCATGACCATGGAAGAAGGACTGCGTCTTGTTTCCGAACGGGGCAGAGTGATGCAGATCGCTTCAGAGAAGCACGAGACAGGCATGGCGGCAGTGCTGAAACTGTCCGATGAAGTGGTCATGGAAATGTGTGAGAAATATCCGGATCTGTATCCGGTCAACTTCAACAGCGACGGACAGGTGTCCGTAGCCGGAGATAAAGAGCAGCTGCAGCAGCTGCGGGCAGATGTCAAAGCGGCAGAAGGTTCCTGCAGGATCCTGAATGTCAGCGGCGCATTCCATTCACCCTATATGAATGAAGCGGCGGCAGAGTTCAGCGAGATCCTGGACGGGGCTGAGTTCGGCGAGAAGAAGATCCCGGTCTATTCCAACCGTACAGCAGAACAGTACGATGATGACTACCGGACCCTGCTGAAGGAACAGATCATCAATCCGGTGCTCTGGAAGAAGGAAGTCCGCAACATGATCAAGGACGGCGTGGACACCTTCATCGAGCTGGGACCCGGCAAGGCCCTGACATCCATGATCACACGAATCGATGAAAACGTGAAGATGTACCGTGTCAGCGACATGGAAACACTGCAGGAAACACTGGAAGGAGTAAAATCAAATGCTTAACGGAAAAACAGCAGTCGTCACCGGCGGCGGCAGCGGCATCGGCAAGGCCACCGCGCTGAAGCTGGCAGCTGACGGCGCCAATATCGTTGTCGTTCACATGGACCCCGAAGAGAAGGCAGCAGCCGTGATCGAGGAGATCGAGGCGCTGGGCGTGAAGGCAAAAGCGATCCGTATGGACGTTTCTGATTTCAGCGCCGTGGAAGGAATGATCGGAGACATCGTGGCGGAATTCGGTTCCATCGATATTCTGATCAACTGCGCCGGCATCACCAAGGACGGCCTGATCGCAAGAATGAAGGAAGATCAGTTCGATGCGGTCATCAGTGTCAACCTGAAGGGTACATTCAACATGATCCGCCACTGCACACCGGTCTTCATGAAGCAGAAGCACGGGACCATCGTCAATGTTTCCTCTGTTTCCGGTCTGATCGGCAACCCGGGACAGGCCAACTACAGCACGTCCAAGGCTGGTGTCGTAGGTCTGACCAAGTCTACAGCCAAGGAACTGGTATCCAGAGGCGTCCGCTGCAACGCAGTAGCGCCGGGATTCATCGCGACGGATATGACAGCGAATCTGAGCAAGAACAATAAGCTGGTGGATATGATCCCCATGAAGAGAATGGGAACGGCTGACGAAGTCGCTGACCTGATCTTCTTCCTGGCATCGGATGCTTCCAGCTACATCACCGGCGAGATCATCAAGGTCGACGGCGGTGTTGCGATCTAAAGGAGAAGTAAGATATGGACAACAGAAGAGTAGTTGTAACCGGAATGGGCGCCATCACCCCTCTGGGCAATGATGTGGACACCCTTTGGAACAACCTGATCGCGGGCAAGAACGGCATCGGACCGATCACCCTGTTCGATCCGGAGGCTTTCGCAGTGAAGATCGCTGCGGAGGTAAAGGATTTCGATCCGAAACAGTATATGGAGAAGGCTGAGATCCGCCGGTCCGACCGCAACGTGCAGATGGGACTTGCAGCGGCCATCCAGGCAGTGGAAGACAGCGGCATCGAGGGACATTTTGATCCCGAAAGGGCAGGGGTCTACTTCGGCTCCGGCATCGGCGGCATCGCCACATTTGAAGATGTGTTTGAGAAGTATCTTCAGAAGGGCCCCAGATTCGTCTCCCCATACTTCATTCCCATGATGATCCCCAACATGTGCGCCGGGACCATCGCCATCCGTTACGGAATGCAGGGTCCGGCGCTTCCGGCAGTTTCTGCCTGCGCGTCCGGCACCAATGCGCTGGGAGAAGCCCTGCGTGCCATCCGCCACGGTTATGCTGATGTCATGATCTCCGGCGGTACGGAAGCGGCTGTCACCAGAAGCAGCGTGGCAGGATTCATCAAGATGGGCGCTCTGAATCAGACAGATGATGTAAACAGGGCCAGCCTGCCTTTCCATAAGGACCGGGGCGGCTTCGTCATCGGAGAGGGCGCGGGCGCCATGGTGCTGGAGGAGTATGAACACGCCAAGGCAAGAGGCGCGAAGATCTACGCGGAATTCTCCGGCTACGGATCCACCTGTGACGCGTATCATATGACAGCGCCGGATCCCGAAGCAAAGGCTGGCGCCAAGGCCATCAAGGATGCCTGGATCGAGAGCGGCTGCATCGATGCTTCCAGGGTCTATGTCAACGCCCATGGCACAGGCACACCCCTGAATGACGCTTCCGAGACAAAAGCGCTGAAGATCGTTTTCGGCGACGATGCATACAAACTGAAGATCAGCTCCACCAAGTCCATGACAGGCCACATGCTGGGCGGTACCGGCGCGGTGGAAGCCATCGCTTCCGTTCTGGCCATGAACAAGGGGATCATCCCGCCCACCATCGGACTGGATGAACCGGATCCGGAATGCGATCTGGACTACACCCCGCTGAAGGCCAAAGAAGCAGAAGTGGACTGCGTACTGTCCACATCTCTGGGGTTCGGCGGACACAATGCCTGTGTCGGTTTCAAGAAAGTGAGCGAATAATGAATCAAGAAGAACTGAAAAAAGTGCTGCCACACAGAGACAATATGCTGCTGGTGGAAGAAGCGGAACTGGAAGAGGTTCCGGACGGAGACGGCGTGAAGCTGGTATCCCACGGAAAATATACGGTGAAGGGCGATGAATTCTTCCTGCAGGGACATTTCCCGGGCAACCCCGTGGTTCCCGGCGTGATCCTCTGTGAGATGCTGGCGCAGTCCTCCTGTCTCCTGTTCAAGGACCAGATGAAGGAAGGCCTGCTGTCCATGTTCACGGGACTGAAGGAAGTCAAGTTCAAGAACCAGGTGAAGCCTGGGGATACTTTTGAGTCGACCTGTGAGATCGTCAAGCAGAAGCCGCCTTTCTATTTTGCCAAGGGCAAAGGCTATGTGGACGGCAAGCTGTGCATCCAGGCGGAGTTTTCCTTCGCCCTGGTGAAGGCGGATAAGTAAGCAGTAGAGACAGAAGGGCAGGAGAAGAACCAGCATGGACAAAAAACTGGTTATTACAGGAATGGGCCTAATCACGCCCATCGGAAATACAGTAGAGGAATATTGGGAGAATCTGATCGCGGGGGAGACCGGCGTGGATCTGATCGGGAGCATCGATACAACAGACCTGCCGGTAAAATTCGCCGCGGAGGTCAGGGATTTCGATCCCAAGGCATATATGCCCCGGAAGCTGTCCACCGAGATGGACCGTTTCATGCAGATGGGCTACGCTGCAGCCGGCCAGGCGCTGGAAGCTGCCGGCGGCGTCCAGGACGCCTATCGCACGGGGATCATCATGGGGACAGCCCTGAACGGCATCACCACCATCACGGAGACCGAGCGGAAATACGGCGAGGCCAAGGTGAAGAAGGTGGGACCGCGTTTTCTGGCGAAATGCATCGGCAACATCGGCGCGTCCCAGATCGCCATCGCCAACGGGATCAAGGGCCCCAGCATGACGCTGAATACTGCCTGCGCCTCCGGCGGAGACGCCATTTCCCTGTGTGTCATGCATCTGCAGGCGGGACTGGCGGATACCATGATCGCTGTGGGCGCTGAAGCGCCGGTGACAGCGGTGCTGATCCAGTCTCTGGTATCGGCCCAGGCGCTTTCCACAAGAAATGATGATCCCAAGGGAGCATCCAGACCCTTTGACGCAGACCGGGACGGCTTCGTGATCGGCGAGGGAGCGGGAGCACTGGTGATCGAGACAGAGGAGCATGCTCTGGCCAGAGGAGCACATATCTACGCTGTGCTGGCCGGCTGCGGCAACAATACAGATGCCTACCATACCGTGACCCCGAAACCGGACGGTGAAGGGGAGATCCTGTGTATGCGGCAGGCTCTTGAAATGGCGGGGATCGAACCGTCTCAGATCGGTTATGTGAATGCTCACGGAACGGCCACCATCAAGGGCGATGTTACCGAAGACCTTTCCACCAGGACCGTATTCGGAACAGACAGCAAGGTGAAGATCGGCTCCACCAAGGGCGCCACCGGCCACATGATGGGCGCGGGCGGCATCACAGAGATCATTACATGCATCAAAGCCCTGGAGACAGGCATTCTGCCGCCCACCAGGAATCTGGAGCATCTGGATCCCGAGTGTCAGATGCAGTATGTTTCAGCGGCGGAGAAGGTCTCCGGCATGGAATACGCCATGTCCAACGCATTTGGTTTCGGCGGTCAGAATTCAAGCGTGATCGTGGGTAAGTATTGATGAACGATTTTTCCGAGAAATTCAACCATATCATAGCAGAAGCCTATCACAATGTGCTTCTGATGGAGGAAACAAAAAGGAAATACAGCAAGGCGAGTTTCTCGTTTCGCGACAGGAATGCCATCGCATATCTGCTGCAGTACGAGAACGGACGGACGGTCAGCGCGCTGGCGGAGTATCTTCGGATCAGCAGACCGTCCGCGTCTTCCCTTGTGAAAAAGCTGGAGAAGCACGGCCTCGTCCGCCGGTATGGCCAGCCCGGCAACGACCGCAGCACCATGGTGGCGGTCACCCGCAAGGGCAAAATGTTCTCTGCTTACCAGCGTCAGTACCGGGAGCTTCTGGCGGAGCGGGTCTGCGAGGGCATGACCGAGGAGGAGAAGGAGGTTCTCTACCGCGGGTTCTGCCAGCTCAATGAATTCTTTGAGGAGAGCATCAACGATACCCTGGATCATCATAAATGATCTTAAATGATTCTTGAATGAATTTGAAAAAAACCTTGACATCGGGTATGGTTGATGGTAATATACTTCTTGCGGCGGCTAAGGAAGCGCTGCGAATGTGGCGGTGTAGCTTAGTTGGCTAGAGCGTCCGGTTCATACCCGGAAGGTCGGTGGTTCGACTCCACTCGCCGCTACCATATACGGGCGCTTAGCTCAGCTGGGAGAGCACCTGCCTTACAAGCAGGGGGTCACAGGTT
>CAMNJK010000120.1 GCA_946541435.1 uncultured Bacillota bacterium | reverse complement strand
TGATGACAGCAACGCCGCCGGCCATCTTGGCCAGTCTCTCCTGGGTCTTCTCTCTGTCGAAATCGGACGTGGTCTGCTCGATCTGGTTCTTGATCTGGTTGACTCTGTCCTGAATATCCTCAGCAGAACCTGCGCCGCCGACGATCACTGTGTTTTCCTTGTCGACCTTGACTGTGGCCGCGCTTCCCAGCATGTCCAGAGTAGCTTCCTTCAGCTCATATCCCAGATCCTCGGAAACCACGGTAGCTCCGGTCAGGACAGCGATATCCTCCAGCATAGCCTTCCGGCGCTCGCCGAATCCCGGTGCCTTGACCGCTACGCAGTCGAATACGCCCTTCAGCTTGTTGACGATGATGGTCGCCAGCGCTTCGCCTTCCAGGTCATCGCAGATGATGAACAGCTTCTTGCCCTGCTGTACGATCTGCTCCAGCAGCGGCAGCAGTTCCTGGATGTTGGAGATCTTCTTGTCCGTGATCAGGATGTACGGATTCTCCAGTGTTGCTTCCATCTTCTCGGTATCATTGACCATGTAGGGGGAGAAGTATCCTCTGTCGAACTGCATACCCTCGACAACGTCCAGGGTGGTTCCCATGGTCTTGGATTCTTCTACTGTGATGACGCCTTCCTTGCCGACCTTTTCCATGGCCTGAGCGATCAGTCTGCCGATCTCTTCATCAGCCGCGGAAACTGCAGCGACCTGTGCGATGGCGTCTGTGGTATCTACTTCTGTGGAGAGTCTCTTGATCTCGTCAACAGCCACGTCCACAGCGCCTGCGATACCGCGCTTGAGGATCATCGGGTTTGCGCCGGCAGCCACGTTCTTGAAGCCCTCTTTGATGATGATCTGGGCCAGCAGTGTGGCTGTTGTGGTACCGTCACCGGCCACATCGTTGGTCTTGGTGGCGACTTCCTTGACCAGCTGGGCGCCCATGTTCTCCACGGCATCTTCCAGCTCGATCTCTCTCGCGATGGTCACGCCGTCATTGGTGATCAGCGGCGCGCCGAAGGACTTGCTCAGCAGAACGTTTCTGCCCTTGGGTCCCAGTGTGATCTTGACTGTATTCGCCAGCTTGTCTACGCCAGCCTGCAGGCCTCTTCTGGCCTCTTCTCCATAATGTAATTCCTTAGCCATATTGCTGCTTCCTCCTTATTCTACGATCGCCAGGATATCTCTCTGGCTCATGATCATTACTTCTTCACCCTGGAACTTGACTTCTGTTCCTGCATATTTGCTGAAGATGACCTTATCGCCGACCTTCAGTTCCATTTTTTCGTCCTCTGTTCCCGGACCGACTGCCAGGACCTCAGCCATCTGCGGCTTTTCCTGTGCGCTGCCCGGCAGAACGATTCCGCTGGCTGTCTTCTCTTCTGCAACCATTTCCTTGATTACGACTCTTGTGCCCAAGGGCTTGATTCCATAACTCATAGTATTTCTCCTTTTCCGTATTTATGAAAGAGCCCGAAGGCTCTTCTGTTCGTTTGTTAGCACTCACCTCTATCGAGTGCCAACTATACTGTACCGCCCCCGGACTGTTTTGTCAACTGCTTTTATTTAATTTTTTCCGTGTTTTTTCAGGCCGTTTTTCGGTCAAAGGCAGCGAGCGGTGCCCGGTCTCCTAGATCAGCTTCCGCACATCCAGATCCACCTTGTTCACATTGAACATGGTCATGGCCTCGATCTGGTCTGCCACCCGGCGCTGATAAGCCTCCGCCCGGCCCGGAAGGTCGGCGCCGTAACGGAAATCCGCCTGGATGTACAGGTCTACGCCTTCTTCCTTCTCCACCCGGTTTCCGTCGATGACCACCTTCACGATGTCCGCCACGCTGCCCAGCTCCTGCCCCACGCAGTCGGCGATGTCCGACAGGACCTTCTCTGAGATCTTGTATCCGCCCAGATAGCTGTAGGTGGGCCGTACCACCGACTTCTCCGCCGTGTCTCTCCAGCCCCCAAGCCCGCGGAACATTTTCAGAGGTGACATGAAATATCCGGAGAACTGCCGCTTCAGCTGGAAGGTGGGCGCCGGGATCACGTGCTGCCCCATTTCATGCCGCTGCTTATAGGCGGTCTCCCGTTCCTGCTCCGTGGTGATATCCTCGATGTAGATCCTTTCATCGATCTCATGCAGGCCCAGCCGGGCCACGATCTTATCCACCATCCGGTCCGATGTCCCCAGCACCAGCAGGGTCTGGGGATCCGCCTTCTCGATGGCCGCCTTCACGCTCTCCATATGCTCGTCCAGCGTAAAAAGCGCGGTCTTTACTGCTGCGTACTTGGTGGGCTGGCGTTTGGCGGAAATGCCTGCCACCACCATATTCCCGCAGATAAAGAGGCCGTCATCGATGATGCTCTCGATGTTTTTTTCCCGGCAGAGATTCACCGCCTGATAGCTCTTTCCTGTCCCGCTTTTTCCGACCAGTCCGTATATTTTCATGATTTTGACCTCATTTTTAACTCGAATATTGTTAGTCTTGTCTTACATAGGAGCCGTCTGTTATAATTCCTTTATCAGTAATCAAGAGCAATCTGACGGCCGGTTTTCCGGCGGTCAGTGACCACATCAAAAGGAGGAAATACCATGGCTTATGTAATCAGCGACGAATGCATCAACTGCGGAGCTTGTCTCGAAGAGTGTCCCGTAGAAGCGATCTCTGCCGGAGATGACAAGCACGTCATCGATCCGGAAGTCTGCATCGATTGCGGCGCTTGCGCAGGAGCTTGCCCGGTAGACGCACCGCAGGAAGGCTAAACTACCTTTAGAAGAATCAATAACCGTTTCGTCAGAAACGGTTATTTTTTCTTTTTTGCGCTTACCGTTCGCCGGTCTCGCGGTTCTTCTTATTCATATGATAAGCCAGGGAATGCAGGCTGTCGCTGATATGGACGTTCTCCACCGCCACATGGGACGGAGTCTCGATATCCACCGGCGCGAAATTCCACAGTCCGTCCACACCGGCGAAACAGAGCTTGTCCGCCACTTCCTGCGCCGCGTCCTTCGTGGTGCAGATGATACCGATGTCGATGTTCTCCTGCTCGACGAATTCCACGATGTTCTCGTAGTTCATGACTTCAACACCGTTCACCCTGGTGCCGATCAGTTTCGGATCGATCTCAAAGATGCCGGTGACAACAAATCCCGTCTTGTAATAGTATGTATGATTGACAATGGCGCGGCCCAGATTGCCGGCGCCCACCACCACCATCTTGTATCCCCGGTCCAGTCCGAGGATCGCGCTGATCTCATTGTAGAGACCTTCGACGCTGTAGCCGTACCCCTGCTGTCCGAATCCGCCGAAATTGTTCAGATCCTGCCGGATCTGAGAAGCGGTATAGCCGATCAGGTGGCTGAACTCACTGGATGAGATCTTATCGATCCCCTTCTTTCTCAGTTCATTCAGATATCTCCGGTACCGGGGCAGCCGCTTGATGACGGCGTTTGAAATCTTTGTCTGTTTTGCCATTTCAGATCCTTGCTTCGACATAATCGACGATATCTCTGACCGTGCGGAATTTCTCAGCATCCTCATCGGGGATCGCCAGATCAAATGCTTCTTCCACAGCCATAATGATCTCCACTGCGTCCAGGGAATCGGCCTCCAGATCCTTCATCAGATTGGAGTCCACATCCACCAGCTCGGGATCGACAGCCAGCTGATCAACAACAAACTGTCTGACCTTCTCCAGCACCATTTTTACCACCTCCAGATCATTCCATTCCCAACCCCTCCGTCGGATAGAACGCATTTATTGTAACAAACCTAATCCTGCAATTCAAGCCATTTCTCATAGGCTTCATCCAGCGCCGACCGCCGCTCCTCCAGGCCGTCGCTCAGCTTCTGCAGGCGCTGGCTGTCTGTCATGACTTCCGGCAGGGAAAGCTCTGATTCCATCTGTTCGATTTCCTCTTCCAGACGGGCAATCTCCGCCTCCGCAGCCTCTCGCTGGCGGCGTCTGCGGCGGTCGATGGCCTCCTGTTCTTTCTTGAGGCGCCGCTGCTCAGCTGCGGTCAGGGCAGGCTCTGCAGGCTGGTCCGCGCCTGCTTTTTCATCCCCGGCATCCGCCTTCCCTGCCGTCCCGGTCTGACCCAGGTCCTTCACGTACTGCCGCGCAGACCCGATCATCTCCTGCTTTTTCTCAACATAGTAATCGTATCTGCCCAGGTAGTTCACCAGGCCCTCCGGGGTCAGCTCCATGATCCGCGTGGGGATCCGGTTCAGGAAGTACCGGTCGTGGGATACGATGATGCTGGTGCCCGGGAAATCCAGCAGGGCTTCTTCGAAGATCTCCTTGGATTCGATGTCCAGATGGTTGGTGGGCTCATCCAGGATCAGCACGTTGGCGCCGGACAGCATGAGCTTCAGAAGGGACAGCCGCGCCTTCTCGCCGCCGCTTAGGGATCCCACCGGCAGGAAGACCTGTTCCCCCCGGAACAGGAACCGGCCCAGGATATTCCGCAGCTCCCCGTCCGTGTACAGATGATAGGCGTCCTGCAGCTCCTCGATGACCGTGAAATCGTCGTTGAGCAAAAGCTGGCCCTGGTCGTAGTAACCGAACTGGACGTTGTGGCCCACCTTGATCCGCCCGCTGCCGGGATCGGTCTGTCCCAGAAGCATGCGCAGCAGGGTGGTCTTGCCTGTGCCGTTATCACCGACGATGCAGACCCGTTCTCCCCGCTTGATATCCATTTCCACGCCGTGGAAGAGCTCTCTGCGCCGGCTGCCGAAGCCGAAGGACTTGGAAAGGTCCTGGACCTGCAGCACGTCCCGGCCGCTCTGATACTCCTGATGAAAGCGCAGGCTCATTTTGCCGTGATCTCCGTCGGGGCGGTCCATCCGCTCCATCCGCTCCAGCTGCTTCTCCCTGGAGGCAGCCCTCTTGGCCAGCTTTTCCGTGCCCCGCTGTTTGAAACGGCGGATCATGTCCTCCTGGCGGGCGATCTCCCGCTGCTGCTTCTCATAGGTCCGCAGTTCCGTTTCCCTGCGCACCTTCCGCTCCGCGGCGTAGAACTTGTAATTGCCCTCGTAGATGTTGAGTCTGTGGTTCTCCACTTCGAAGATCCTGGTCACCGTCTCATTGAGGAAATACCGGTCGTGGGATACCAGCACGATGGTCCCCCGGTAACCCTTCAGGTACTGCTCCAGCCACTTCAGAGTCCCGATATCCAGATGGTTGGTGGGCTCGTCCAGGAACAGGATGTCCGGCTTCTCCAGCAGAAGCAGGGCCAGGGCCAGCCGGGTCCGCTCGCCGCCGCTCAGCGCGGAGATCTTCTTGTCATAGACGCTCTCATCAAAGGCCATGCTGGAAAGGATCCCCCGGAGTTCGCTCTGATAGGAGTAGCCCCCCATCCGGTCGTATCGGTCATGGATCCGCTCATAGCGTTCCATCAGGCGGGCCATCTCCCGGGCAGACTCCTCCCCGGCAGCAGACCCTTCCCCCGTAGCTTCCGAATATGAGGATACCTGCT
>CAMNJK010000119.1 GCA_946541435.1 uncultured Bacillota bacterium | reverse complement strand
TTTTAGTGAATTTGATCAAAAACACCAGCGTCTGAGAAAATGCCGGAATGCCAAAAGCGGCAAACGCTGGTCTTTTCAGCGAATCTGATCAAAAACACCGGCGTTTGAAGGACATCGGAAGAGGTAAGAGAAAACTAACGCCGGTCTTTTCATTGAATTTGACGCAAAACACCAGCGTCTGAGAAAAACAATGAGCGGCAACAAAACAAATCAGAAGTAGGCGAAGAAAACCAAGATCAAAGTCCGCTGATAAAAGTCAAGAGAAATGGGGAATCATGATCATCCTGGAAGACTTCAGATCTCTGTACAATGACATAAAGGGAAATGACATGCATGACCAGCTAGCCTTCAATGAGCTGGGTTACGGCCGGCGGGTGGGCGACCACGTCTGCGCTTTCTGTCCTTTCTGCGGCAAGATCCTGGAAATCTCTGCGGAGAAACTGGAGGAAGAGGAGCCGGGCAAGCCCATCCGGCTGAAGCGGACGGTGTCCTGCGACTGCAGGCGGGGCTTAAGATATCTGCGAAAGGGGATCCTGGAGATCGTCCCCCCAAGACCCGGATTATTTGCGAGGCTGCGGGGGAAGCTTTCTCATGGGGAAGCAAAGGCGGAGGATCCGCTCCGGGAGATCCGCGATGAGATCGAGCACCGCTGGTATGCCTATCAGACAGAACTGCAGAGACCAAAAAGAGAAGCCCTTGCAGAGGCGAAGGCGCGTCTGGAGAAACAGAGAGAATGGGAAAAGGGACTGCACGGCCTTGCGGGCATGAGGACTGCTTCAAGGACCGGCCTGTTTTTGCGTGATTCCGGCGGTCTCGATTACAACTATCAGTCCGACTACATCCCGGATGACTTCGAACCGGGTCTGGATCCCTACGACCGGGAGGCCCTGTACGAGGAGGAGATGCTGGACGACTGGATCATCGCCGGCGGAGGTGACCCGTTTGATTACGGGGACCGGATGGATGCCATCGCAGATCCCTTCGGATTTGGCGATGATTTCGGCGACGGGGACGGATTTGGAGGCGACTATGACTAGCAAGCAGGACATCTGGAGCCTCGACATCCGGGATATGACCCAGGTGGAACTGGAGGAATATAAGAAAGAACTGCTGCGGTGCGAAGAGCGCGACCACAAGCGGCGGATGCGGAACATCCGGCTGATCATTTACGCGGTGGTCCTGGTTTTGATCATCACCGGCGCTGCGATGATTCCCGGCACTTTGCGGGCCCAGCGGGGACCGGTGACGCTGTCGCAGATGGGTGAAGGCTTTCGCGTGGGCGAGCTGGAAAAAGGCCCGGACGGCTACTACGGAGGCTGTATCAAGCGGCTCAGCGGCCATTCTTTTCAGTTGTGGTTTGAAGCGGATCTGTACGAAGACGGATACCGCAAGATCACAGGGGAGATCTGTCAGGAGCCGGAATGGATGAACCGGCAGCGGAAGAGCTCGGTTTCCTACAGTGACGGGACCCGAGGCGCCGTATGGTACCGGAGAGCCACAGGGGACAGCAGTTATTATTACCTGGTGGTGGAATACAAGGGCAAAGTATACGAATACAACTGGGGCTTTCAGAAGACTTCCGATGAGGAGCAGGACTAAGCTATGACCGAAAAAGAGAAGCTGAGAGAGGAGATCCATCAGATCATAGACGAACATCACAGGAAGTCCGCGAAGTGGAGGAAGATCCGGATGCTCTGCGGGGGAGCCGGCCTGCTTTTGCTGTTCTGCCTCCTGCTTGTTCTGGGATATGGCGGGGACGGACAGGGCAGCTCCGGCGGGAATCCGGCGGAACTCCGCGAATCCATCGCGGGGACTTATGAGATCGAGGATGTGGACGTTCTGGATATGTTTGATTTCCCCGGTTCTTATTATGATATGGAAGACTGCGTGATCCGGGCGGACGGAAGCATCGCGTTCTCCTGCTACGACGGCAGTCCTGATGGGGAGGGCCGGTTCGAAGTCCTGCAGGGGACCGTGAAGCCCTGCGACTACGTGAACCATGATTTTGAGATCGTTCTTTCGGGATCCCGGTATCACAATCTGTTTCTGGATCGGACGGATTCCGGGATCCGGATCCATGTGGAGTGCAGTTATCGCGGCGGAGGATATTCCCTGGCATCCAGGAAGATCGATTATTACTATCAAAGGGAACTGAGCCAATGAGCATGGAAGCAGAAGAGAAGACAATACAGAAAAGAAGATGTTTCATATATGACTGCGGATCCCGGGACACGCTGCTGATCCAGCCCATCGGAGACCATGATCTGCAGACAATGGACGATGAGGCAGGCCTGATCCGTGACTTATGCAAAGGCAGGCCATTCACCATGGTCATGTTTCTGGTGGACTGGAACAGGGACCTGCCCCCATGGAGGGCGGAACAGATCAGGGGCGATGAACCCTTTGGATGCGGCGCGCCGGAAACACTGGACTTCATCCGGGAGCATCTGATCCCGGACCTGGCAGGCGGCCGTGCTCCCAAGATCTATCTGGGCGGGTATTCCCTGGCAGGCCTGTTCGCCCTGTGGGCAGCTTATGAGACGGACCTGTTTGCTGGAGTGGCCGCGGCATCCCCGTCGGTGTGGTACCCGGACTTTCCAGCCTTTGCGCGGGAGCATGAGATCAGGCCGCCGAAGATCTACCTGAGCCTGGGCACGAAAGAGGAGAAGACCCGGCATCCGGTGATGAAGACGGTGGGAGATAACATCCGGGAACTGCATGCGGCATTGGACCAGAAGCCCGGCTGCGAGACCATCCTGGAGATGAATCCCGGGAACCATTTCCGGGAGCCGGACCTGCGGATGGCCAGGGGATTCGCCTGGCTGCTGGGTGAATGAAAGACGGAGGACAATAAAGACGGAGGACGATAATACTATGAACTGTGAAGAAATCAGAGTCGATATGAGAGAAATGACCCAGGAGGATCTGGCGGAAGGCGCCAGAATGATGCAGCTTGTCTTCAGGCTCAATCACACCATGCCCCAGACACCGGAGTATGCAGAGATCCTGGGAGAACTCTTTGCGGAGAGGATCGGTGAAGGCAGTTACCTTGCGGCGCCTCTTTCCGGAGCCGCATTTGATCGGATCCGGATCGGCAGACACGTGTATGTCAATTCCAATTGCCTGATGATGGCCCGGGGCGGCATCACCATCGAAGACAACGTACAGATCGCGGCCAACGCCCAGCTGATCTCCAACAATCATGACGAATATGATAGAATGATCCTGACCTGCAGGCCGGTGCTGATCTGCGAAGGCGCATGGATCGGAGCCGGCGCTACCATATTGCCCGGAGTACGGGTCGGAAAGCACGCCATCGTTGGAGCCATGTCCGTGGTGACCCGGGACGTGCCTGACTTCGCTGTGGTGGTGGGGAGCCCGGCGAAGGTGGTGAAGACCCTGGATCCGGAAGGTTTTGCAAAGGCAGGAGAGTAGGGCAGTACGAAAGCAGGACAGTACAATGAGCGGAACGATCACACTGAGAACAGAGCGGCTTGAACTGAGAAGGCACCGGCTGGAGGATGTCCAGCCTTTGCATGAGGACTTCGGGCGGGATGAGAAGATGTTCGAGTTCTCCGGGTGGAATCCCTACGCTACGGAGGAGCAGGCGGCCGAAACCGTGCAGGGCTTTCTTGACGGATACGATCAGGATGAAAATGCGGAAGGGCATTTTTACGGATGGGCCATCGACCATCAGGGAGAGCTGGCCGGAACCATCGGCGCCTATGACTACGACGCGGATGCGAATTCCATCGAGATCGGCTGCAGCATCGCCCGCAGATACTGGGGAAAAGGCTTTGCCAGCGAAGCGATCCGGGCGGTGCTGGAATACCTTCTGGAAGAGGAGCAGATCGACCGGGTCACCGCCTGGTGCGCTGCGGATAACATCGGGTCCGTCCGGGCCATGGAGAAGGCCGGGATGGCGCTGGTGAGCCGGGAGGAAGGCGCCCTTGAGATCGGCGGGAAAACGTACGATAAGCTGAATTATGCAGCGACGAAGGGGTGAGAAAATTGAAACTCAGACAGGATTTTTTCATCGGCGTGCAGGATGTGGATCAGGACAAGAAGCTCACGAACCATGGCCTTCTTGAGATGATGTCCGACGTTTCCATGTTGCACGGTGTAAAAGCTGGCCAGACCTCGACGGAAGGCCGGAGCATTGTCTCCTGGATCGTGCTGGGCTGGAGAGTCAAAGTCTATCGGAGACCTTCCATGTTCAGTACGGTTTCTGCCTATACCTGGGCCCAGAAGCATGGGCACATCCGGGCCGGCAGAGACTATCTGGTCTGCGATGAGAAGGGTGAAATGATCGCGGAAGCCACATCGGAATGGACCCCCATCGATACGAAAACGGGAAAGTTTCTTCGGATCACACCGGAACTGATCGGGTCCTTCGATCCGGAGCCGGAGGAAGTCAACTTCCCGGAATACAAACTGCCGGCGCTGCGGCGGTTTGAGATGGAACCGGATGCTGTGAAGCTGGTCGAACTCAATACGGCCATGTTCGATTACAACAGGCATGTGCACAATTCCATCTATCTGATCCTTGCGGAACAGATCCTGCCGGAGGATGTGCTGCAGGGCGGGATCGATGAATTTGAGATCGTTTACAAGAAGGAGATCACAGAGATGCAGCCGGTGCGGCTGGAATATCAGCGGGAAGGAGATGCCCATACGGTTGCCATCAGGAGCGCGGCGGATGAGACACTGCATGCGGTGGTCATTCTGAGGGGCACGCGCGTTTAACAGAGAGACTATAAGCCCGGCCCGGCATCTATGCCCGGCTCCAGCACTTATGCTCGGCGCCAGCATGAAATAGATCGTGTGTAGGCTTAGAAGACAAAGGACCAACAAGATGAGACACGAATGCAAAATCACAGTACTGGAGACCAAGGTGTTTCCGGAAATTCAGAAACAATACCTGGCGGACCCGGATTCCGGTCCATGCCCCTTCTTCAAGCCGGGAGATACCTTCCTGCTGAAACGGACGCCTGCGCAGGATGACTTCTATCATCTGATGAACGGGAAGTTCTGCGGAGAAGCCTGGGACGCGGTCAGCAGGTATGTGTACACCGCGCTGCAGGGCGGCGCCATCATGAAGGGCTGGACGAATGATGACCGGATGATGATCGCCTGCTGCAATGACGGAACGAGACCGGTCATTTTCAAGATCGAGCGGATCGATATTCCGGAGACAAAAGAAGAGGAAGCGTGGCTGGCCAAACAGGATTTTCACAACAGCGCGGAAGACGCTTATGTTGGGTGACGATGGATCACGCAGGTGAGTATGGATCACACAGATGAGTAGTGATCACACAGATGAGTATGGATTACACATTAGAACGATTCGAAACGGAAACAGACATCGATAGCTATATCGAAGATTATGTCGACATAGAGCATTTCCTGGAGTGCTGCAAGGCGTGCCCGAACTACGGCAACAGGTGGGCCTGTCCGCCTTACGATTTCGACCCGATGGACATCTGGAAGGCCT
>CAMNJK010000118.1 GCA_946541435.1 uncultured Bacillota bacterium | reverse complement strand
CCCGCTCCGCGGGCCGCAACAGCGGTCGTCACCAGCAGAGACCCCACCGGGATCAGCATATAAAACGTCATTATCGCAAACCCCATTCCGCAGTTATCGTCCACTGTCCAGAAGTATACGATATCTGCCGCCAGCACAATCAGGAAGATCAACATACTCCGGTATTCACGCATCATCGTCATGTCCTGCTCCTTTCTGCGTATCAGGGTCAAGCCTGCTCCGATATCCTCGCAAGGCAGTCATGTCCTGCTCCTTTCTGCGTATTGGTCAAACAGCTCAACCATCTGCATCATGGTCTCCTCGTGGAGTCCGCTGTGGATCCCCTTCTTATAATATACATTCTCATGTTTTTTCTTCTCCCGGAAGATGAACTGAAACCGGGGGTCCTCCCCGAACTTCTTCTCGTAGATCCGGTACCCCAGGCTGGGGTCAATGAGCCGGTCGCGCCCTCCCTGCAGGATCAGCACGCCGCCGTCAAAGGACCGCAGGCCTTTCACTCCGGTGAGCCCGGCATATTTCCCAAACTTGATCTTCTCATACAGATTCACGAAAGGGATGCTGGCCCGGGCCAGTTTCCCCACTTTGTCGGCGCCCCGGGCCCGAATCACGCCGGCCAGGCTGTTGAACCCCGCCACGCTGACCACCGCCGCCACCTCCGGATGGATGGCCGGCTGGCAGCTGACACAGTATCCGCCCCAGCTGTGGCCCCACAGCATGATGGGGAGCCCGGCGTATTGGCTTTGTTCGATGAAACGGATGGCATAGTCCAGGTCGATGACGCCCTGAGGGATCCCCTCGGAGCTTCTGCCCTGGCTGCTGTCGTAGGCCGTGGCATCGTAGGAAAATGCCGCGTACCCGTGCCGGGTGAAATAGTCGCAGACGTCGATGTGGGACTTCAGCCCGCCCCGGCCGAAGCCATGGACCACGACGACGATGCCTTTGGGCTCCTGCTGCGCCAGGTAGAACCTGCCCGCAAGGCGCTGGCCTTTGTTGGAGGGGAAAGTCACGTCCTCGTACTGCAGGTCCGGGAAATCCCCGAGGTCCTGGACCTTCCGCTCCGCCGTCTCGAACCGATGCGCAAAGACCGCATGGTAGCTCCCCGCGATCAGCGCAAAGATCACGCACAGGGCCACCAGCAGGCTGATGCCCGCCCCGATCCATTTCTTCTTCATTTCAGGCTCTCCAGGTACTCCTGCACTTCCGCCAGGTCGAAGGAGGAGATCATCCTCTGGTCCTCGGCGTTCAGAAGGCGGTAGTGCTGGGAGATGATATTCTGCTGGATTTTGTAGCCGCCCTCTTCCTGCACGACTCGCCACCAGACCTTGCCGCCCATGGTGTCCGGGTACTGCACCTCCACGTCCTCAAAAGCGATGGCGCCGATGATGTCGGACACCTCGCCGCCGAAGGCATTCTGCAGGATCTGGCTCTGGCTGAAGATCGTGGCCAGCGCCACCACCTCCGTCCAGCCCAGGCTGCGGCGGCCCTTCTCGCTCTCCACCAGAGTCTTCTTGGAAATGCCCAGGATCGCGGCCATCTTGTCCTGGGTCAGCCCATATTCCGTGCGGATCAGCTTCAGCATGGTATTCATTTGCTGCACAAAGTCATTCCGGGTCATGTTCTAGCACTCCTTTGCTCTTTTAGTGTAATTTTACACTAATCAGGCTCGTTTGTCAATAGTAAGCAGGAACAAGCGCGGTAGGTTGCCCCAATCGCCCTTCGCCTTCGGCTTGCCCTCTTGGGCAACCCTCGCGGCTGACCTGCATCAGCTCACCCTTCGCCTTCGGCTCGGCTTCGCTGTGCTAGGGACAAGCAAAGCAAAACGCCGCGATAAACGCGGCGTTTGGATTCTCTTCTGATATACAGGATTAGTCCAGGTTGTACTTCTGCTTGAACTTTTCAACACGTCCACCACGGTTGATGAACTTCTGCTGACCTGTAAAGAACGGATGGCATGCTGAGCAGACATCAAGACGGAGTTCCGGCTTGGTGGATCTCGTAACAAAAGAATTACCGCATGCGCAAGTTACTTTACATTCCATGTATTCAGGATGGATTCCTTCCTTCATGCTTTTACCTCTTTCCTGCTCAGGCATTGCCCTTGCATAATTTGTCTGTAATCACACTGATACAGCCTAACTATAATATCACGTTCCGGGGGCGGATGTCAACCCTGTTTTTCCAGAAGTTCCATGATGGTCCGCTTGTGTTCCAGGAACTCCTCGGTGAGGTCGAAATCCTGTCTCTGGCCCCTGGGGGTGCGGATCTGAAGCTCTGTCTGGATCCGCCCCGGCCGTCCGGTCATAATGTAGATGCGGTCCGACAGCAGAATGGCCTCATTGATATCATGGGTGATGAACACCGTGGTCAGCCGGATCTTCTCCATGACGTCCAGATACCAGCGGTGGATCCGGCCTTTGGTAATGGTGTCCAGGGCGGAGAAGGGCTCATCCAGCAGGGCCACATTGTCCGAGAACAGGTAGGTCCTCAGCAGTGCGGCGCGCTGGCGCATTCCTCCCGAGAGCTGGGCCGGGTACATCTTCTGCGTCCCCTCCAGGCCAAACTCCTGAAAGTGCTTTCCGGCCTCCGCCCGGGCTTCTTCCTTCTTCATTCCGCGGATCACCAGGGGAAGTCCTACGTTGTCCTCGATGGTCTTGTAGGGCAGCAGCAGGTCTTTCTGCAGCATGTAGCTGATGTGCCCGGTCTGACCGGTGATGTCGGTCCCGTCCAGGATCACCTGGCCCTCCGTGGGGTGATAGATCCCGGAAATACAGTTGAACAAAGTCGTCTTGCCGCTTCCGGATACCCCCAGCAGGCTCACCAGCTCTCCCTGATCCACGTGGATAGAGATCTCCGATATGATATCCCCTTCCCCGAAGTTCATGGTGATATTTTTGGTTTCCAGTTTGTGTGTCATAATACTCCTCCGGCGACGGCAGCAGAGGCCGTCACCGCCTGATCACCGATTATCAGTCGTTGGCAACTCCAACGTCCGTGGTCCGTCCCGATTATTTCGGCAAATAGTCGTTGGTGAATCCCACGTCCATGGGCAGTTCTTCCTCGGACAGCTTGTTGTCGTTCAGCCATTTGAAGAAACGGTTCCAGCGGTCTGCATCGAATACGCCCCACTGAGAAGCATCTGCCTGGTACTGGTCTGCCAGATACTCCTGGCTGGCCTTCACCAGTTCCGGATCCAGTTCTGGATTTGCCTTCACCATCAGGTCTGCAGCATCATCGGGATTCTCGATGGCATATTGATAGCCTTTGCTGACAGCGGCCAGGAATGCCTTGGCCACTTCCGGCTGCTCCGCCAGGAAGTTGTCGTTGGCGATGATCACCGGCGAATAGTAGTCGAATACTTCATTGATGTCACGGAAAGCGAAGTAGTCAATGGGGAAATCCTTGATCTGTGCATTGATGCCGGCCCATGCATAGTAGACCCAGATGCAGTCGATCTGCTTGGCCTTCAGGGCGGCTACCTCATCATCGATGGTCTCAGGGATCAGCTTCACTTTGCTGAAGTCGGCTCCCTCATCCTTCATGCACTGCTTGATGGTGGCCTGCTCGATGGGCAGCTCCCATGTGGCATAGGACTTTCCTTCCATGCCTTTGGGGCTGGTGATGCCGCCGCCCTTGGCGGACATGATCCCGGATGTGTTGTGCTGGATGATGGCGGCCACTGCGGTAATGGGCATTACCTTCTTCTCTCCTGCCAGTGCCGGCGGGAGATAATCCTGGAAGGATACGCCGAACTGTGCCTGGCCTGAGCCGACCATGGCTTCCGCGCCGTCATCAGGCGGCTGCACGATCTCTACTTCCAGACCGGCCTCATCGAAGTAACCCAGTTCCTGAGCAACGTACACTCCGGTATGGTTGGTGTTCGGCGCCCAGTCCAGGACAAAGGTCACCTTGGTCTTCTCAGCAGTGTCTCCACTCTCTTCGGAGCCGCCGTTCTGGCTGCCTCCGCATCCTGCCAGAAGCAGGCAGGTCATCATAGCTGCCATCAGGACAGCGAAACATTTCTTTTTCATTCTCTGTTCCTCATTTCTCTTTCATCTGCGCAGGTTTGCGTCTGCGCTGACTCTCTTCGTATCCCCTGACTCGCTCCCAGGGCATGCAGCGGCGCTGCACCAGGTTCACCAGCCCGATCAGAAGCAGACTGATGATGGAGATCAGGAAGATCACGGCAAACATCTTGTCATAGGCGAAGGATTTCTTGACCCGGGTCATATAGACCCCCAGTCCGGCGAATCCTCCCAGCCACTCCGCCAGCACCGCGCCCACCACGGCATAAGCCACAGTGATCCGCAGACCGGAGAAGAAGTTCGGCAGCGCTCCCGGAAATTTCACATGGCGGAAGATCTGCCACCGCGTCGCTCCCATGGAGCGCAGCAGGTTGATGGCGTCCTGGTCTGCGGACCGGAACCCATCCAGCACACCCACGGCGATGGGGAAATAGGTGATCAGTACGATCAGGACGATCTTCGGCATCATCTTGTAGCCGAACCACAGCACCAGAAGAGGCGCGATGGCCACGGCAGGGATCGTCTGTGTCAGGACCACCAGGGGATAGACGGCTTTGTACGCCCAGTCCCAGCGGTCCATCAGGCATGCCGAGGCATAGCCCAGGACCACGCCGATCACGGTGCCCACCAGGGTCTCCGCCAGCGTCACCCGCAGGTGCATCATCAGCAGGGGGAAGTCCTTCACAAAGGCTTCCACGGTCTGCCCCGGAGACGGCAGCATGAAATTCGGCACCACCTCGAAGTAGGACAAACACTCCCACAGCACCAGGATCGCTGCGACGGAAACAATGGGATAGATACTATTCGTGATATTTTCCGATTTTCTTTTCAATGGAAAGAACCTCTCCTTCCGGACGATAGCTGACCTTCACGTAGGATGCCACAGACGGCGCGCCGGCGCGGACCGCGATGTGCTGACATTCCTTGACGATGTCCATCAGCTCTTCATAGGGGCCCTCGATGGTAGTCTCGAAGGGTCCGACGTAATAGTTGTAGCCCTGCCTGGAAATATAGTCGATGACCTCATCCACGATGCGGCAAAGCTCCTCATCATTGGGTGCTTCCGGCAGGACCTGAATTGCTACACTAGCTTCCATACTCTTGTCTCCTTTCAATAAAAAACCTCCTTCTCATGAAGGAGGGGGATCGCTTGCATTCTAAGCATCTTATGGCTTCCCTACGGCAGTATTATCTGCATCAGGTCATAAGGGTCACACCGCGCGGGGCGGTGAATCTCAGCATAAGCTCCCCCAGCTCTGTATTAACTTACGAAATTAGAATATACTCTTTTCCCGGGCTTGTCAAGGGCGGTTTCGGCGGGCGGTGACATAACGGTCACGTCCTGCCAGGTCCTGCTTCACGCAGATGTCGCAGAATCTCCCCTGCTCCGCGAACAAAGCCTTCACGGCCGGGCCCTGATCATCGCCGATCTCAAGCATGGCAACACCGCCATCTTCCAGACGGTCCGCCAGCTGTGGGATCAGGATGCGGTAGGGATCCAGTCCGTCCTCTCCGCCGTCCAGTGC
>CAMNJK010000117.1 GCA_946541435.1 uncultured Bacillota bacterium | reverse complement strand
TCCGCTTTTCGGTTGCTCACCCGCTCGAGGAGCACGCAGCTTTCCACATGCCCCGTATGCGGGAACATGTCCACCGGTGTGGCTTCTATGAATTCATATCCCATCTCTCCCAGGAGTCCGATATCCCGGGCCAGGGTCGCCGGGTCGCACGACACGTACACGATCCGGTCCGCGCCGGATCCGGCCACCGCTTCCAGCAGCTCCGGACGGCAGCCTGCTCTCGGCGGATCCAGAATGACGGTATCAGCGCGCCGGATATATTCCCTGAGCTGACTGTCGATCCGGGGCGCTTTCGCCGAAGCCCCGTCCTTACCAGCGCCGCTGACCCTGCTGTCTTCCAATCCCGTCGTCTCCACACAGGCCGGCAGGACCTCTTCCGCCTTCCCGCAGATATACCGGGCATTGACGATCCCGTTGATCACAGCGTTCCGGTTGGCATCCCGGACCGCGGCGTCCACTGATTCGATGCCGATGACCATTTCCGCCAGATCCGCGCAGTAGAGGCCGATGCTCCCCACACCGCAGTAAAGGTCCAGGATCACCGGTCCGCCGGCCGCGTCATGATCAAGTTCGTCCGTTCCGGACGCATGCTCCCCGAAAGAGCCGGCCCCCGTCATCACATAGGCCCGCACCTGATCATAAAGCCGCTCCATCTGCACCGGATTCACCTGGAAAAAGCTGGCCGGAGAGATCTCAAACTGCAGATGTCCCACCTGGTCGGTAATGGTGGGCGATCCAGCCAGGGTGACATACTCCTCCCCCAGGATCTCGCCGGTACGCCGGATCTCGCTGCGGTCTTTTTTCTTATTCTTCTCTACGTTCTTCCCGCTGGCTTTATTGATGTTGAGCACCACGCTCTCCAGGCTGCAGCCCGCCTCGTAGACCGCATCATCCAGCATTTGCACCAGCTTGGGCGCCCCGGGGATCCCCTTGCCGTTGATCACCAGGATCACCATGACCTCGCCGGTACCGAAGGCGGTCTTCACGATGAGGTGACGCATCAGGCCCTTCTCCCATTTAGGATCATATGCCGTGATGTGATCCTCCACCATGAAGGTGCGCAGGGCGTCCGCTGCCGCCATGGCCGCCGCCGACTGGAGCCGGCAGTCCGGACAATCCACCACTTCATTGGTCCTGGACCGGAAAAAGCCCACCGCGGGTTCTCCCAGGTTTTCCACGATGCCGCCCTTGCGGGTGATGATCCCGCCCGTGCTCACCGGCAGCACCGCCTTGTCCCGGTACCGGAAACATCCAAGACCGCCGTTGTCCGAAGGTTCCATCCCGATGATGGGCCGGATGACCGGATCCTGCAGACCCGCCAGCCTTTGCAGCTTGCTGCGGACCTGCTGCTCCTTCAGCTGCAGCTGCATGCCGTAGTCCAGCTCCCCGAAGGGACAGCCGCCGCATCCTTCTTCCGCCCCGGGGCAGACAGGAATGTCACTGCGGTGGGGCGAGCGCTCCAGAAATTCTTCCGCCCTGCCGAAGGCGTAGCTCTTCTTGACCCGGGTCAGCCGCGCCCGGACTCTGTCCCCCGGCAGTGTACCCGGCACAAAAACCACCAGGCCCCGGTTCTCTCCGTCCCTGGCAGGGCCGTCTCCGCTTTTCTCACCGGCGATCTCCCGGCCGATGCCCTGGCCTTCCGCGCTCAGGTCTTCGATCATCAGTTCCACAAGCTGTCCTTTTTCCAAGATTCTTCTCCTTCTATCGTTTCGCCCGTGCTCCGGGCCGTCTTTCCTCTCCGTGCTCCGGGCATTCTCCCGTTTTCGTGCTCCGGCTTCCCGCTACAGGCCCTTGGCGATCTCGCCCAGCCGCCGCAGCCTGCCGTTGACACCGGATTTGGTCAGGGGCGGATCCAGCAGCTGCCCCAGTTCCTCCAGGCCGGCGTCGGGATGCTCCAGCCTGAGCTCCGCAACCTCCCGGAGTTTGGCGGAAAGGCTGGCCAGTCCCCGTTTCGCTTCGATCTTCCGGATCCATTCCACCTGCTCCTCGGCGGCGCGCAGGGCCTTATCGATGTTGGCGTTGTCCAGGTTTTCCGCCCGGTGGGCCTGATTCATCAGGTCCTTTCGCATCATCACATCCTGAAACTCGAAATACTGCTGCGATGCTCCCATGATGGCCAGGGTGTCAGCGATCTGGTCTCTGGCCTTCAGGTAGATCCCGTATCCCCGCTTCCGGGGGGTGATCTTCGGCGTGATGTCATCGAAGGTGTTGATGAGCCGCCTGAGATCCCGGGCCGTGGTCTCCGAGCTGGTGGTGATCTCCAGATGATAGCCCTTATCCGGGCTGCTGATGGTACCCGCCCCCAGAAAGGCGCCCCGCAGATAGGCTTTCCGGCAGCACTTGGTCCGGAGCAGACCATCGTAAATGCCGTCGCTCAGGGTGTTCATGCCCTCCCGGACGATCAGGATCCCCGCCTCCCGGAGGATCATCTCGCTGTTGTTCTCCGGCCCGATGATGATGGTATAGAGATTGCTGGGGCCAAAGGTCTCCCCCCGGCCGATCCCGATGGACGTATCCACATTGAAGTAGGACTGGATCAGGCTCCTGTAATGACGGACCACCGCGTTGTTGGGGGTGGTCATGGAGATGCGGAATTTTCCGCTGCCGGCCAGTCCCAGATGCCCCGCGAAACGGATAAAGGCTGCGATCTCCGCAATGGTGCAGCACTTTTTTTCCGGCGTGATCCTGGCCAGTTCATTTTTTGTTTCCGATGAAAAGCTCATATCTGATATCCTCAAAAAACAAAGCCTCTCCATTGGCGGAGAGGCTCTGCAGAATGCTCTATTTCTTCCGCGGCGGAATGCTCAGGATCTCCCTGGCCTCGTCCGGTGTGGCGATCTCTCTGCCCAGGAGCTTCGCGATCTTGACGACCTTTTCGACCAGTTCGCCGTTGCTCTTGGCCAGAACGCCCTTCTCCAGATAGAGATTGTCTTCGAAACCGACTCTGACATGTCCGCCCATGATGATGGATGCCGCCGCGATGGCAAACTCATCCTTGCCGATGGCGCAGCCTGTCCAGGTGCATCCCGGCGGAACGGAATCCACGCAGAAGCTCAGGTCTCTCACTGTGGCAGCCATCTGCACGCCCAGTACGAAATCGAAGTGCATGGGCATATCCAGATAACCCTTCCTGCCGGCTGCCTTCAGCACCACGTCCAGCATCCCCTTATCGAAGCACTCCAGCTCCGGTTTCATGCCCTTCTCCTGCATGATACGGGCGAAGTTGCGGATCGTGTTGTCCGTGTTGACGAAGATCTCATCCCCGCCGAAATTACAGGTGCCGCAGTCCAGTGTGACGAATTCCGGTGTCGGCGTGACATTGGTGGAATCCAGACGCTCCTCATCAGTCATGCCAACTGCGCCGCCGGTGGACGGCTGGATGATGACATCCGGGCAGACCGCATAGATCGCGTCCATACACTCCTGGAACCGCTCATGGCTCTGGGTCGGTGTTCCGTCATCCTCTCTGACATGCAGATGGATGACCGCCGCGCCGGCATCATAAGCTGATTTTGCTTCACGAACGATCTCCTCCACGGTATACGGTACCGCCGGATTGTGCTCCTTCGTGACCTCCGCACCGCAGATCGCTGCGGCAATGATCAATTTCTCCATGATTGCTACCTCCTGCTATTACCACCACTACCACAATAACTGCTATGCTGTCTGTCCGGCGCCGCTGCCAGCGCAGCCCGGCCAACATTTGCATTCCAGATCAAAGATCCCGATGATCGATGGTCGCCCGCATCCCCGTTTCCCGGAGGCGCCGGTACACTTCGTTGGCCACCGCCACCGACCGGTGATGGCCGCCGGTGCAGCCGATCCCGATGTTCAGGCTGTACTTGCCCTCCTTCATGTAATAGGGCGCCAGCATCTCGATCATGGTCATGAGACGCTCCAGAAAGTCCTGGGTGATGTCCTGCTTCAGCACGAAATGGCTGACCTTCTTGTTGTTGCCGGTAAGCCGCCTGAGGGACTGGACATAATAGGGATTCGGAATGAATCTGGTGTCGAAGATCATGTCCGCCGACGCCGGGGTCCCGTTCTTGAATCCGAAGGACATCACATTGACCATGAAGGTGTTCTGGTTCTCCTCCGAGGTCAGAAGCTGACGCAGCTCCGCCCAGAACTGGGCGGTCTTCATGTTGGAAGTGTCCAGGATATAGTCTGCGGCATGACGGAATTCCTTCAGCATCTCCCGCTCCCGGGCGATCCCCGCCGCCGCGTTGCCGCTGTCTGACAGGGGGTGCATCCGCCGGGTCTCGCTGAACCGCCGCAGGAGCACCCGGTCGCTGGCCTCCAGATACAGGAGCTTGTAGACCACCCCTGCCTTATCCAGTTCCTCCAGCACACTGTGAAAATCATCGAAGAATTTCCGGCTCCTGACATCCACCACAAAAGCTGCCTTATCCACGGCATGTCCGGTGGATATCAGATCGACGAAACTCCTGATCAGCGCAGGAGGCATGTTGTCGATGCAATAATAGCCCATGTCTTCCAGACAGTCGATGGCCTGGGTCTTGCCGGCGCCCGACAGTCCTGTGATGATGATCGTCTGCATGTGTCAGCCCCTTCTTCTGTGTCAGATCCTTCTCCTGATATTCACGATCCGCTCCGGGTTCAGCCCCGCCCGCAGGGCCCGCTCCAGCCCGACGCTGCATTCGCCGACTTTTCCCGGTTCGTGGGCGTCGCTGCTTAAGATAAACTGCACGCCGGGAACCTCCATGGCGATCTGGATCTCCTCCTCCGTCAGATGGTCATGACGGCAGTTGATCTCCATCAGCGTATTGGTCTGGGCGCAGACCTCCGCAATGGCCCGGATATCGAAGGGTCCCTTGTCCCCGGGATGGGTCAGGATGGCGATATCGTTGGCCCGGAGGGCGCGAATGATCATTTCCGTGTTCTTCTTGCGCAGCTTCTCTTCGCCCCATCTGATGCCGTGGCTCCAGAGCCAGTTGCGGATGGAGCTGCATCCGAACAGGCCGAAATGAAATCCCGCGATCACAAAATCAAATTCTTCAAATTCTTCGGGCTTGATGTCCAGCCCGTTCCCCCCGTGCACTGTATTGGCCTCAACGCTCATCTTGACCATCAGCTTGGGGTACTTCACGTTCATCTTCTCGATGTCGTTCTTCAGATAGGCGAAATCGTTCCGGTTGATCCCGTAAAACAGATGTCCCGGTCCGTGATCCGAGATCGCGATGAATCCCAGACCCTTGTTCATCGCCTCCCGCACATTGTCCTCCACACTGCCGGTCCCGTGGGAATAGGTGGTGTGGGTGTGCAGGTCGTACAATAGCTCATATTCGTCATTCAATGCCCATGCGGGCTTATATTCATTCTCCAATGATCCTTACCTCCGGTTCCAGTAATACCCCGAATTGTTCCTTCACCCCGGCGCGCACGATCTGCATCAGCTGCAGGATATCCGTGGCCGTGGCGCCCCCGGTGTTGATGATGAATCCGCTGTGAAGCTCCGATACCTGGGCTCCCCCCACGGAAAGTCCCTTCAGTCCCGCGTCCTGGATCAGCTTGCCGGCAAAGTACCCTTCCGGCCTCTTGAAAAAGCTGCCCGCGCT
>CAMNJK010000116.1 GCA_946541435.1 uncultured Bacillota bacterium | reverse complement strand
GCCACCTGGGCAACGGCGCATCCGTTTCCGCCATCAAGAGAGGCAAGTGCATCGACACATCCATGGGCTTCACACCGCTGGAAGGTCTGGTCATGGGAACAAGATCCGGCGATATCGACCCGGCGATCGTTACATACATCAGAGAGAAGGAAAACCTGGATCAGGGTGTTGCCAATGAGATCCTGAACAAGGAGTCCGGCGTACTGGGTATCTCCGGCGTTTCCAGTGACTTCCGTGACATCGAAGCGGCTGCTGAGGACGGCAATGACAGAGCTCTGCTGGCGCTGAAGGTCTTCGCTCACAAAGTACGTTTCTACATCGGCGCTTACATCGCTGAGATGAACGGCGTTGATGCCATCGTATTTACCGCGGGCGTCGGTGAGAATGACATCTCCATGCGTGATATCATCTGTAACGATCTGGGCAACCTGGGCATCAAGCTGGACCTGGTCAAGAACAAGGTCAGAGGCAAGGAGATGATCATCTCCAGAGACGATTCCCGCGTCAAGGTCCTGCTGATCCCCACCAACGAAGAACTGATGATCGCAAGAGATACTTTCAACATCGTCACCGGCAAAAAGGTGGACTAAGGTCCAAAAAACATATTGACAAACAGCTTTCCGCAGAGGTATACTCTTACTGTTGCGGAAGTACGCAATGAATCTACGGGTTAGGAGGTGTGATCATGGCAGTACCAAAAAGAAAAACTTCCAAGGCGAAGACTAAGCAGAGAAAAGCTGCAAACATGAAGATGAAGACACCGGGTCTTTCCATCTGTCCGCAGTGCCACGAGCCGAAGCTTCCGCACAGAGTTTGCCCGAACTGCAACTACTACGACGGAAGAGAAGTCGTCGCAGCCGAATAAGAGAAGAGACATGAAGACGGTGCCTGCAGGGCGCCGTCTTTTCATAGGAGGTACGAATTCAATGAAGAGAAAACCAAACATCGCAGTCGTTGGTGCTACGGGTGTCGTCGGTACCACATTCCTGAAGGTTCTGGAGGAGAGAGATTTCCCCTTTGAGAACATCTACCTGATGGCTTCCAGCCGTTCCGCAGGGAAGAAGGTCATGTTCAAAGGGAAGGAATATACCATTGAGGAGCTGACCGAGCATTCCTTTGACAAGCCCATCGACATCGCTCTGTTCAGCGCCGGCGGCGGCACAAGCGCCAAGTTCGCGCCCATCGCGGCGGCCCATGGCGTTACTGTCGTAGACAACAGCAGCCAGTGGAGAATGGACAAGACGGTTCCCCTGGTGGTCCCGGAAGTCAATCCCCAGGACATCGGCTGGAACAAGGGCATCATCGCCAACCCCAACTGTTCCACCATCCAGGCCATGGTCGCGCTGAAGCCCCTGCAGGACAAGTACGGCATCAAACGTGTGGTGTACTCCACCTATCAGGCTGTCTCCGGCTCCGGCATGAAGGGCATCAATGACCTGAAGAACGGACTGGCCGGCAAGGACGATGAGCTCCAGGCATACGCGCATCCCATCGCGGGCAACTGCCTGCCCCACATCGATGTCTTCCTGGACAACGGTTACACCAAGGAAGAGATGAAGATGATCAACGAGACCCACAAGATCCTGGGCGACGATGATATCAAAGTCACCGCCACCACCGTCCGGGTCCCGGTATTCGATTCCCACAGCGAATCCATCAACGTGGAGCTGGAGAAGCCCTTTGAACTGGCAGACGTGGTTGAACTGTTCAAGAACTCTCCGGGCATCATCGTTCAGGACGATGTGGCCAACAACGTATACCCGCTGGCCAGAGACGCCGCCGGCACCGATGAGGTATACATCGGAAGAATCCGCCGCGACTTCTCCGTGGACAACGGACTGAACATCTGGGTCGTTGCGGACAACATCCGTAAGGGCGCAGCCACCAACGCGATCCAGATCGCGGAACAGCTGCTGGAGATCCTGCCCGACTAAAGAGCAGGGGACAGAAGTCTATAGAAGAGAGATACAGTGTCAGCAGAAGCAGGAATTCTGCCGGCACTGTTTTCTTTTTATGGGGATTTGTGTTATTATATACTCTGTATAAATATGGACTGGAGGAGATTATGACATACATACAGGCAATCATTCTTGGACTGACACAGGGTCTGGCAGAATTCCTGCCCATCAGCAGCTCGGGACATCTGGCCCTGCTGCAGTATTTCTTTGGCGTCAGGAGCGACCAGGTCCTGGCATTTACGGTGATGCTGCATCTGGGCACGCTGTTTTCGGTATTCTTCATTTACTGGAAGGATATCGTGGAGCTGGTGATCGAACTCATCGCCACCATTCGGGACATCTGTACCGGCAAGGGCCTCAGGGTCAATGCCAATCCCACCCGGCGGCTGGGATTCATGATCATCGTGGCAACCATTCCCACAGCCCTCATCGGACTTCTGTTCGAGGATTTCTTCGAGAGTCTGTATTCTTCCCTGGTGGGGATTTCCCTGGGGCTGATCTTCACCGGATTCATCCTGCTGCTGGCGGAACGCAAAGGCAGGCAGGACAAGACCATCGAAACCATGAAATTCCGGAACGCGGTATTTGTGGGTATCATGCAGGGCATCGCCATCTGTCCCGGTGTTTCCCGGTCCGGATCCACACTGTTCGGAAGCCTGATCACAGGCCTGGACAGGGCTCTGGCAGTCAAGTTCGCCTTCCTGATCTCCATTCCCTCCATTCTGGGATCGGTGATCCTGGAAGTGCCGGATCTGCTTTCCGAAGGAATGACGGCGGGAGCGGCCGGCCCCATGATCGCGGGCGTCATCGTGGCAGCTCTTTCGGGAATCTTCGCCATCAAGGCCATGATCCGCATCGTCACGGGAAGACGTCTGGTGGGATTCAGCATCTATGTCTGGCTGGTGGCGGCAACAGTCCTGGGATATGTTCTGATCTCGTAGAAAAGAACGACCGGAGAGAAGAAGAACCGGAGAATTATATTCAGATAGTAAGCTAAGAGGAACTATATGGCGGATAAAAACAAAGGACGGGGACGTTCAGGCAGCAACAGAACAGGCGGTCGGACCCAAAGCGCCCAGAGAACAGGCGGGGGTCAGAGGACCAGCGCGTCTGCATCACGGCGGGTGGACGAGATCGAGGCCAGGAACCGGGCCAAGGCGCAGATCAAGGATGAGATCATCGGCATCGTCATCATCGCGCTGGGCGCCTTCCTGGTCATCGCGCTTCAGACACAGTACGCAGGGTCTTTCGGCTCTGTGGTCTCTGATGCTCTGAAAGGAGTGTTCGGTTTTACCGCATTTTTGCTGCCCTATTATTTCATAATTTACGGAGTACTCCTGTTTTTGGGGAAGACCATCCATATGGGATGGAAGTCGGTGATCCTGCTGACCATGATCTTTTTGATGATCACCCTGATCAACGCGGGCAGGTTCATGGATCCCATCGTAGAAGGCGGCGGATTCCACGGGCTGGCGGAGAGTTACCGGGAAGGGATCGCCCTGGACGGCGGCGGTGTGTTCGGCATGTATGTGGCATCGCTTCTGGCCGGCTGGATCGGTGTTCCGGGACTGTATATCCTGACCTTCGTGGTGATCTTCATCTGCCTGCTTTTGCTGATCAATACCCCGGTCTCCCGGTTCTTTGAGAATCTGCAGCAGCGGCGGATGCGCAAAAAGCTGGAGCGGTCTGAAACAGCCAGGGAAGAGCTGGAAGAGGTGGAAGCAGCGCGGCAGATCCGTCAGCAGCAGCTGGCGGAAGACAGCATGAGAAGGGAAGATCCCGGAAGACGCGACAAATTCATCAGCCTCATGAGCGATGAAGAGCCCACCGGGCGCATGATGGCCGCAGACAGCAGCCATGCGGAAGAACGATCCAAGGTGAAGGGCATCAGAGACAAGCTTCTGGGAGCCCAGAAGAAGACCCCGGACACTACAGACACCCTGCATCCGGCGCAGGATACGAAGACCGGAACCATGGCAGAGCCGCCCGCGCGGCCTGCAGCGGAACCAAAAGTGCAGACGGCGGCGGAACCGGAGCCCCCGGCGGAGCCGGAACCCGCAGCGCGGAAACCCATTACCGCCAGCACCTATGAGACCCCGGAGGAGACCATCTCCAATGCGGAAGCGAAGAAGAGCATGCTCCAGCAGGAGGATTTCAATGGTGAAACGGTGGGCGAGAACTATGAGTTCCCGTCGGTGGATCTGCTGAAGCGGCCCAAACGCAGCGCCCAGAACCGGGCGGAGACAGAGAACAATCTGCGGCAGAAGGCCATGAAGCTGGAGGAGACCCTGCGCAGCTTCGGCATTTCAGCCCAGGTGACCAACGTATCCCAGGGCCCGGCCGTGACCCGTTATGAGGTCCATCCGGACAGCGGCGTCAAGGTCAAGGGCATCAAGAACCTGGCGGATGACATCGCCCTGAATATGGAGGCCAAGAGCATCCGTATCGAGGCGCCCATCCCGGGCAAACCGGCGGTGGGCATCGAGATCGAAAACGACCGGATCAATATGGTCTCCGCCAGAGAGATCATCGAATCCAATACCTTCCGCAGCGCGGAATCGAAGATCACCTTTGCCGTGGGCAAGGATATCGCCGGCAAGGCCATCGTGGCAGACCTGAAATCCATGCCCCATCTGCTGATCGCCGGATCCACCGGTTCCGGTAAGAGCGTCTGCATCAATACCATCATCACCAGCTTCCTGTATAAGGCCCGGCCCGATGAGGTCAAGCTGGTCCTGGTGGACCCCAAGGTGGTGGAACTGTCCAATTACAACGGCATTCCCCATATGCTGATCCCCGTGGTCACAGAGCCTGCCAAGGCCGCTGCAGCCCTGAACTGGGCGGTGGCGGAAATGGACGAGCGTTACCGGAAATTCGCGGACCTGCACTGCCGTGATCTGGACGGATATAACAAGAAGATCCAGATGAAGAAGTATCAGGTGGTGGACGGCGAAGTCCAGAAACCCATGCCCCAGATCGTCATCGTCATCGATGAGCTGGCGGACCTGATGATGGTGGCGCCCTCCCAGGTGGAGGATTCCATCTGCCGGCTGGCCCAGAAGGCCAGAGCCGCGGGCATGCATCTGATCGTCGCTACCCAGCGTCCTTCCGTGGACGTCATTACCGGCGTCATCAAGGCCAATATCCCCTCCAGGATCGCTTTCGCGGTATCCTCTCAGGTGGACTCCAGGACCATCCTGGATATGGCAGGCGCGGAAAAGCTGGTGGGAAAGGGCGACATGCTCTTCAATCCCCTGGGAAGCGGCAAACCCATCCGGGTCCAGGGCTGCTTCATTTCCGACGGAGAAGTCAACGATGTCATCGACTTTGTCCGGTCCCAGGTGGAGGAGACGGAGTACTCCGAGACAGTGCTGGATAAGATCGAGCAGGCCAATACCCCGGACGCGGAGAAGGGAAACCGGGATCTGGATGATGAACTCCTGCCGGAGGCCATCGAACTGGTGGTGGGCGCCGGCCAGGCTTCGGTCTCCATGCTGCAGCGCAGGTTCCGCATCGGCTATAACCGGGCGGCGCGGATCATCGATATGATGGAAGAACGGCAGATCATCGGCCCGTCTGAAGGCAGCAAACCCAGAAAAGTACTGATTTCCGAGGAAGACCTTCAGGTCATGC
>CAMNJK010000115.1 GCA_946541435.1 uncultured Bacillota bacterium | reverse complement strand
GACAAAGAAAAAGATGCAGGCAGTGAATGAACTGCCGAAGGATCACCGGAGTTCCTGGTGGTCCTTTTTTAATCTGTAATGTTTGATGCTGCGTCGGGGACTCATCAGCTTGCCCAGGCCCCGGTTGTAGAGCCGGTAGGCTGTCTGGCCCACCCAGTGCTCCTTATACTTCGCCTTTTTTGTCATGGTCCGGTGGCGGCCGCCGGCCTCGATGGTGGCGTGGAGCTTGATGGCATGGATCAGATCTTCGTTGCAGTGGATGGTGTGATGGATATCGGTAAAGGCCATACCGATGTAGTCAGTCACATGGGAGTCGGAGCCGGCGATGCCGGGCAGGCGATAGCGTTTGGCCAGCCCCCTGGCAAGGCGGTTGGATTCCGGTGACTCACAGGTATTGAACACCTCGACGAAATCCATGTGATGAAGAAGACGGGGATTCATTTTCTTGAACCCCATCATGCTGGAGCTGGCAATGCCATAGGGATGGGCCGGGCCCAGCACCCCGCCCAGGAGATGGACCAGGGTGATCAGACGTCGGCAGGCCATTCCCCGGACCCGCAGGATGGAAGGATATACACCGTCCGGCAGGATGACAAGAATGTGTCCGCAGTCCTTGGTATCGTATTCCATGCCCCGGATCACAGTGATGTTTTCATAGGCGGGATCGTCGCAGACGGCATCCCAGGCTTTGCATCCGCGCCAGCTGTTGTGGTCGGCGATCATGAAACCGTCATATCCCAGGCGCATGAACCGGTAGGCGTACTCTTCCACCGGAACCTTGGAGTCGATGGATCCCTCCTTGGTGTGGCAATGTAAGTCAAATCTCATGATGAATCCCCCTTTTCTTACTAGCAAATTCAGTATACCACCCTTTTTATGGGATGGTGCGTAATTTCTGAATTTAATGTTGATTATTTACAAAGGCTGGCGCCGCGCGGTTGAATATAAAATTGCAAAAACAGTACTAGTTTGCTGATGAAATGTCTGAAAACAAGTACTTATTCTCATGGTATTGATATCTTTTTCACAAAATGTTATAAGGTAAGTAGAAATGGGGAACCCAGGTTTTCCCGGAAAAAAACATATGCAGAAGGACGAATCGAGGAGTATCAAAACATGTCAGAAGAAAGAGAAGTCTGTGCGGAGTTCAAGGAAAAAGAAGCTGAATTGAACCGCATCATTGAGACCTATCGCGGGCTGGAGGGCGCGCTGATTCCGACCCTTCACGAAGCGCAGGATCTGTTTGGATATCTGCCCATTGAAGTACAGAAGGCAGTGGGCGATGGACTGGGGATCCCCCTGGCAGAGGTCTACGGTGTTGTGAGCTTTTACTCGCAGTTTACCACCAAACCAAAAGGAAAATACCGGATCAGTGTCTGTCTGGGAACAGCCTGTTATGTCAAGGGCGCCCAGGAAGTGCTGGACACCTTCCGGAGCCTTCTGGGTATCGAGATCGGCGAATGTACGGATGACCGGATGTTTTCGCTGGAGCCCTGCCGGTGCATCGGCGCCTGCGGACTCGCTCCTGTAGTTACCGTCAACGACGATGTCTTCGGTAAGGTTGCGACCAATGAAGTAGAAGAAATCATTGAGAAGTACACAAAGCAGGCGGCGGCCGAGCAGTAACAGGAGGGAAAGATGACATCGAATATGGTATCAGAATTCAAGCGGATCTCTGCCATCCGCGCACTGAAAAAAAACGAAATGGCGCCGCGGTTCAAAAAGATAGAAGAAACGGCTTCCGTCAATACCGGAATGCATATTCTGATCTGCGGTGTTGCCGGATGTCAGTCCGGCGGTTCCATGGAGGTCTACCGTCTCCTGGAAGAAAAGATCAAAGCGCAGCATCTTGAAGAGAAGATCAAGCTCATCTCCACCGGCTGCATGGGCCTCTGCGCCCAGGGTCCGCTGATGGTGACCTATCCGGACCGGATCATGTACACCCACGTACAGCCCGAAGATGTAGAGGAGATCTGGAATTCCCACGTTACCGGCGGTGAGCCGGTGGAGCGGCTGTTTGCCACAGAGAGTGACGGCCGGAAGATCCGGGACGCTCTGGGCGAGCATTCATTCTACGCCAAGCAGCAGCGGATCGCCCTCAGAAACTGCGGCGTGATCGATCCTCTGAACATTGAAGAATACATCGGCCGGGACGGCTATGCAGCTCTGGAAAAAGTCCTTTCTGAAATGGAACCGGAAGAGGTCATCCAGGTAGTCATCGATTCCAACCTGAGAGGCCGGGGCGGCGCGGGATTCCCCGCCGGCCGCAAGTGGAAAGGGATGCTTTATCAGGAGACGGACGTCAAGTATATCGCCTGCAACGCTGACGAAGGCGACCCGGGCGCATTCATGGACCGTTCTGTACTGGAAGGCGATCCCCATTCCGTGCTGGAAGCCATGACCATCGCAGGTTTTGCATGCGGCGCCCACAGAGGCTTCATCTATGTACGGGCGGAATACCCGGTGGCGGTGGAGCGGCTCCGGATCGCCATCGATCAGGCCAAGGACTACGGCCTTCTGGGAACCAACATTCTTGGCTCCGGATTTGACTTTGATATCGAGATCCGGCTGGGCGCCGGCGCATTCGTCTGCGGTGAGGGAACGGCGCTGATGGCATCCATCGGCGGACACCGGGGCGAGCCCCGTCCCAAGCCGCCCAGATCTTCCGAGAAGGGCATCTTCGACCAGCCCACTGTGCTGAACAACGTGGAAACCCTGGCCAATGTCCCCCAGATCATCCTGAAGGGCGCGGACTGGTTCACCGGCATCGGCTGCGAAGGCAACAGCGGGACCAAGGTCTTCGCCCTGGGCGGCAAGATCGAGAACACCGGACTGGTGGAAGTCCCCATGGGAACCTCCCTCAGAGAGATCGTCTATGAGATCGGCGGCGGCGTATCCGGCGGCATGACCTTCAAGGCGGCCCAGACCGGCGGTCCTTCCGGCGGCTGCATCCCGGCGGAACATATCGACGCTTCCATGGATTTCGACTCCCTGACAAAGCTGGGGACCATGATGGGATCCGGCGGACTCATCGTCATGGCAGAAGACTCCTGCATGGTGGATATCGCCAAGTTCTTCCTGGATTTCACTGTGGACGAATCCTGCGGCAAGTGTCCGCCCTGCCGGATCGGGACGAAGAGAATGCTGGAGATCTGCACCAGGATCACCGAGGGCCGGGGCAAGCCGGAGGATCTGGATGACCTGGAAGACCTGGCTTTCACCATCAGCAATGGTGCTCTCTGCGGACTGGGACAGTCCGCGCCCAATCCGGTCATGTCCACCCTGCGGTATTTCCGGGATGAATACGAGGCGCATGTCATTGAGAAGAAGTGTCCGGCCGGTGTCTGCAAGTCCATGATCCGGTTCATCATCTTCCAGGAGACCTGCAAGCGCTGCGGCATCTGCAAGAAGAACTGTCCGGCGGGCGCCATTACGGGAGACAAGGATCATCCGTATGTGATCGATCAGGACAAGTGCGTCAAGTGCGGCATCTGCCAGAGCAAGTGCCCGTTCAAGTCCATACTGAAGAATGCGTAAGGGGGAAGGTGACCAGAGATGAAAAGAGTACATGTGACAATCGACGGTATCGATGTATACGTACCGGAGGATTATACGATACTGGAAGCAGCCAAGGAAATCAACATTTCGATCCCGACCCTCTGCTTCCTGAAGGATGTTTCCGAGATGGGCTGCTGCAGAATGTGCGTGGTGGAGATCGAAGGAAGCAAGGCGCTGCAGGCTGCCTGCGTGTTCAAGGTCAAGGAAGGCATGCGGGTACGGACCCACTCGCCGAGGATCATGCGGGTGCGGAGAACGAATCTGGAACTGATCCTCTCCAACCATACCACGTCCTGCCTGACCTGCACCCGTTCCAACCAGTTCAGCTGCGAGCTCAGAAACCTGGCCAATGAACTGCACGTGAACCAGGTGCGTTTCGAGACAGAAGACCGGACCCCCATGCCGGTGGACCGCGGCGTTTCCATCGTCCGGGATCCCAACAAGTGCATTCTCTGCCGCCGCTGCGTCAGCGTCTGCAAGAACATCCAGACGGTAGGTGTCATCGACACCATCAACCGTGGTTTTGATACCGTGATCGGCGGTCCCTTCAACATGAACCTGGAGGACACGCCCTGCGTCAACTGCGGCCAGTGCATCAACTACTGCCCGGTGGGCGCCCTGACAGAGCGTGATGATACCCAGCAGGTCTGGGATGCTCTCTACGATGAGAACAAATACGTGGTGGTCCAGACCGCGCCGGCGGTCCGGGCAGCTCTGGGAGAGGAATTCCGTATGCCCATCGGCATGGCGGTGACCGGCAAGATGGTAACGGCTCTCAAGATGATGGGATTCGACGCTGTATTCGATACGGATACGGGCGCGGACCTGACCATTATGGAAGAGGGCACAGAGCTGATCGACCGGATCAGAAGCGGTGGCAAGCTTCCGCTGATCACATCCTGTTCGCCGGGATGGATCAAATTCTGCGAACATAATTATCCGGACATGCTGGACAATCTGTCCACATGTAAATCCCCCCATCAGATGTTCGGCGCCATCCTGAAATCCTACTATGCGGAGAAGGAAGGCATCGATCCCAAGAACATGGTGGTGGTCTCCGTCATGCCCTGCACGGCCAAGAAGTTTGAGAGCAGACGCCCTGAGATGGAAACCGGCGATCTGCGGGATGTGGACATCGTCATCACCACCCGTGAACTGGCCCGCATGATCAAGGACATCGGCATCGACTTCCCGGATCTGCATGACAGCGACTTCGACGATCCCTTCGGCAAGGCCACCGGAGCAGGACACATCTTCGGCACCACCGGCGGTGTCATGGAGGCGGCTCTGCGGACGGTTACAGACCTGCTGACAGGCACACCCACCGACAGCTTCGTTTATGAAGATGTCCGGGGACTGGAAGGCATCAAGATCGTTACGGTAGAGGCCGGCAATGTGACCCTGCGGGCGGCAGTGGCCCACGGCCTGGGCAATGCCCGCAAGCTGATGGACGCAGTCCGCGCAGGCAAGCATTTCGATTTCATCGAGATCATGGCATGCCCGGGCGGATGCATCAACGGGGGAGGCCAGCCTTTGCAGGCTTCCGAGATCCGGAACTGGACCGATGTGCGTGAGAAGAGAGCCAAGGCCCTCTACTCCGAGGATGCCAAGTCCTTCCGCAGAAAATCCCACAACAATCCGGCCATCAAGCGGCTCTACAAGGATTATCTGGGCATGGCGGGCGGCAGCCGGGCACATCAGCTGCTGCACACCCACTACCAGAAGCGGGAGAATTATTGATTGCAGTAATTTCTGATTAATTGCGGGCAGATAAGATTTTGCTTGCATCTGACGTTGCTTTTTGTTATAGTATATGAGTGCCGGCGAGAAAACCGGCACTCATATAGAACTGGACACGGAGGATTGACCGAGTGGCTAAGGAGCTCGCCTGGAAAGCGAGTAGGGTGTAACAGCCTCGTGGGTTCGAGTCCCATGTCCTCCGCCAAGAAATGAAAAGACGCCTGAAAGGCGTCTTTTCATTTTTTGACGGAGAATTAGAGGGAGGGACTCGAACCCGAAAGGGCCGGAGCGTAAAGCGAGACAGTCCGGTGGACTGTCGAGCAGCGACG
>CAMNJK010000114.1 GCA_946541435.1 uncultured Bacillota bacterium | reverse complement strand
AAAATCGAGTCGGTCGCCGCCATCGTCGTGCCGGAAGAAAGCGAGGACGGTATCAGACTTACCAAGGACGGGGTGAAACGAACGACCAAGTACTACGAGCATCCGGCCCTGGGGGCTCCGGTCGCCCTGTTCAAAGCGGACACGGACATCGACAGCGCGGTCGCTCTCTATACGGGAAAGCACGACATCGACTATAAAGAACCCAGGGTGCTTGCGGTCCTGGCCTCAGCCCCCTACTTCAAGGATGTAGCCGATTATGACGGCGGGCACATGCTGGATTTCTGTACGACGACCTACGGCAAGAGCAGTGGATCAGGGAACGAGTATTCGTCGAATCTGCAGATCAATGTCGGCGGCTACTGGAACAATGTTATATCCGGCGGAGCCGGCGAGTTGGGATCCTTTCATGTCATCGGCGCGCAGATCAATGCCCAGGCCGGTTACCAGTACACCTACAGCAGCGGCCTTGCGGTGAGTCAGCAGTTCGAGGTGACCTATGGAACAGCGGCCGGAGAGAATGAAGTCGCCTTCTTCTCGACACCGACGGAGAACTACACCTATCTTGTGACCTCCGGCATGGTGGACGCGGAGGGTAACGTAAGCACTGCCGTTCAGACACAGGTCCAGGCCGTGCCCCATCAGCCGGTGACCCAGACCATGCCGGTGGATGAGTATATGAAGATCCAGAAGCGGTATCCTGATAAGCTTCCGGATGTGACGAAATACCTGACATCGACGCCGGGAGATCCGAAGACCTACCCGTCCAGCCAGGATGATCTGCCCAAGGCGGTCGGAGAGTCCTGGAAGGATGTCATGATCAATGAGCAGGGGCTGGGAGATCTGGATCCCATGTACGATGAGGATGACAAACTCATCGAAATCAAACAGCATAAGGCGACAAAAGATGATTACGTAATGTACCAGAAGGACGCCTGGGAGGGGGCGGGCTTCGGAAACGGTTTCATCACGCAGACCATTTCCAAGGATGTGGACTCTCATCACAGGTCCGGTCACGGAGGATACTTCTCCCTTGAGATCGGCGCCCATGGGGAGTTTCATCAGGAAGAAGGCGCCGTGGTGGAGTATATCACGGATTTCGGCGGCCATTTCAGCATCGGGGGCGACGCTGGGACGACCTATTCAACGACCGGGGGAACGTCCTTCTCCGGAACGGTCGCGAATATGCCCAGCTCTGCCAGGGGATACGGATATGATTTTTCCTGGAGCCTGCTGAAGTATCTGGTGCACGATTCCAAGGAATGCGTCTTCCCGGTCATTACTTATATGGTCGATGACGTCAAGACGCCGCCGAGGCTTCCGGGCTCCGTCAGTCAGGACTTTGACAATACGACGGACTCCCAGATCGGTCTGACCTGGACCTATTCCGAGGACGCGCCGGCCGCCTTTGATCTCTATCGCTATCTGGACTTCCCCCAGGGCGGAGGAGACGAACTGGTCGGATCCGTTGGCGGAAGCGATTATAGCATCCGCAAGGATCCCAGCGGCAACACCATTCTGGACAGCAACGGAAAGCCCATCCGTGAATACACCTTTGTTGAGGACGGGCTGACCGCGGATACCAAATATCAATATCGGATGAAGGTGAGAAGGACTTCCAGGCCGACGGAAAGTATTTTCAGCCCGGTCATCGAAGCCCGGACAGACGTTTCCGAGAAGCCGGACCTGAGCCTGTCTACAGACCAGCTCACCGTCTATCCCGATGAGAAGTCGGTCCTTTCGGTGGAACTGGCAGATCCGGAGCACTACGAAAAGACCATCAATTACCTGTGGCAGAAGTACAGCACCAAGGATCAGAAATGGCAGGATCTGAACAACCAGACTGCCGGCACCATGGTGTTTGAAAACAATACAAGCGAGGCGGCCGGACAGTACCGGTGCAGGGTCAATCTGATCCGAAAGAAAGAGGGCTCACCCCAGTACATCTCTACTTATACGAATGTCTGCAAGGTGGAGCTGGGCATCCGGGATGTCACCTTCGGGCCGATCACCGTATTTGAAGGAGAAGGAAGCCCTGACATACCGACCCATACGGGACTTTCGGTCACGGTCAAAAACGCCAGCTCCGCAGGCACGGCAAAACCAACGGGCAAGGTCTACTTCACCCTGTCCGGCCCCAACGGGGATATCACGGTATACTCAAGCATCGACACGAAGACTGGCCTGGCGAAGATCTCCAGCGTAGAAGATCTGCTGAGCACTATATCGCAGCAGACTCTGGTCAATGGAGGATATGTTATTACGGTCAGATATGACGGCGATACGATATTCAATCCGGCGGAAGACCCGGAGGAGTACCACTATCTCAGGAACATCGATGAATGCGTCTGGCTGCAGACCGAGTCCGGCTATGCTTTCGGCAAGGACATCATGCCGACGGCCCACCTGTACGACTATAAGAAGCAGGAGGACGGTTCCATTACGAGAACGGAGATCACCGACCAGATCGAGACGGTGAAGATCTTCGCCGTGGACGGAAATGATGCAAAGGCAGGAGAGGCCCTGGCCAGCTACACCCTGTCGGAGACCGGCGGCATGGCTAAGATACCGCTGAACGAAAAACTGAAGAAGAAAGCCTGGGTCGAGGTGACGACAGGCAGTACCGGTACGGAGGACGCGCCGCACCAGGTGATCAGAACATCGCCCATGAAGGTCAGCATCTCCATGTCCGGCAAGATCTCCGGCTGCGGACAGCTGCTCAAGCTCTATTCCTTCGAGAAGGATGGCGATAATGATCCGGATGTGGTCATCAGCGGGGATGGCAGCCTGAACGAGAAGAACATGATTCCCGCGGACGGCGGGGAGGCGAAGAGCCTGGCAGATCTGATGGTATTCAAGTACTATCAGGATAATGGCGAGTACCTGTGCAGCTCCGCGGATATCGAGCGGGATTCGGAATACAAGAAGCAGTTTATCCCGGCCAGATACAAGGTGGCCCTGGGAGCCAAAGACAAGGATGCCAAAGCCCTGTACGAAACTTTCTACAGCTTCAGAGATCCGGGCAAAGCGGACCTTCTCGTGGCAGGCAGTTACTATGAGGTGACCGCAGACGCCGAGGATGAAGCGACCGGCAGCGTGCGCATGATCTCACCGATCCTGCTGGACGATATCAACAAGGTCGGCTTTTCCGGCGGATCGAAGATCACCCTGAAGGCGCTTCCGGCAGAAGGCTTCCGGATCAAGGAATGGAAGATCGAAGCAGAAGGCAGAAATCCCCAGTACCAAAGAGGGGGAGACCTTCTGATCTATACGCTGCCCAGTGATCCTACCATCAGTTCCAATGGCCAGATCAGGATCACGGCCAGCTTCGAACCGAAAAACAACACCTTGACGTATGAAACGATCGGTCAGGGTAAACTGAGCGTATATCCTGCCTTTGCAAGCGGCAGCCCGGTGCTGGAGGGAACCCAGGTGCAGTTCACTGCCCAGGCGGATCCGGGATGGCATTTCAAAGAATGGCGCTGGGAGAACTACGGCGGAACCAGTTCCTTCTCTGCGGGAACAGCGGAGGCCAGCGGAGTCAACTCCAAGACCTATACCATGGGTGACACAGCAGCCGCGGCCTATGCGATCTTCCTGCGGGATACCATCGATCTGGACCTGAAAGGAGATCTGACCGCTTCCTACATCAACAATGGAGAAAACCCGCTGGAGGAGACCGGCAGGGAGATCGCCACGGAAAAAGGCAGGGCGGTCCCGAAGGGAACCGAGGTCAAAGTGAAGACGGCGCCGGGATTCGTCCTGGGTCAGGACACGGAATGGAAGGTTACGGTAACGACACCGGAAGGAAGCTCGCAGATCACGCCGGAGGAATTCACGGAAGGTCAAAGCGAGGGCTGCAAATTCACGCTGCCGGATGATGTGACCGCCTGCAGTGTGGAAACCGTTACCGAGAAGGGCCGCTATTCCATCGGCCTTGAGGGAGAGGATGTCAGCTATGTTGTGAAGCTGGATGACACCGAGATCCCGGCGGACAAGTACGATGAGAAACTGCAGCGGATCGAAGCGGGGACCCATGTGGAGATCCAGGCGGTTCCGGACCGCGGCAAGCTCTTCGAGAACTGGATCGTGGACGGAGAAAAACAGAAGAAGACCGAACAGACCTATTCCTTCACGTTGATGGACAGCGTGACTGTTGCGGCAGCCGTGAAGGATGACATTGCCCATGAGCTGAAGATCAAGGCGGAAGGCGGCGGAACCGGCGTGCTGACCATCACCGATCACAATGGAAAACCGCACGCGAGCCATTTCAGTGAAACAGAGAAGACGATCACGGTCTACGAAGGCGAAAGCCTGCAGATCATCGAAACACCGGAGGATCCGGCTCATATCATGACCATGGTCATGATGAACGGGACCCGGCAGGATCTGGTGGACGGCGTCTTCACACTGGAGTCCGTGACAGAGGATCTGACCTTCGTCTGCAGGTTCCAGCCGACCACTTTCAGCACGGTCAGCTTCAATAAGGCTGTACAGAGCGCTGATCTGCAGATCCTCGATGATACCGGCAGGGTGCTTTCGGACGGAGAGACTCTGGAAGTCGGAACCGGAGGAGAGGTGACATTCAGCATAGTCATGGACAAGAATGAGCCCTGCCATGTGACCAGTGACGAAGGGACGCTGGCGCTGATAAAGACTGAGACCGGCGAGAATACAGTGACCTACCAGTATCAGCTGAAGGAGATCAGCAAGAATGCGGTGGTCACCATCGACGACCAGACCGAATATACCATCAGCAACTGGGAGGAGTTCGATGCCTTCATGAAGCGGCTGAACGAGATCAACGCGGCCGGCTCCAAAGAGCGGCCGCAGGCGGTCATCACAGCGGACATCACCATGCCGGAGGAGGCATCGCTGACCCTGTGCACAGGAGAGTTCAGCGGCACTCTGGACGGGCAGGGGCATACCATCAAAGGCCTGCGGCTGGGAGCGATCAATGCTACGGGAACCGCGTATTATCACGGCGAACCGGCTCTGTTCAACAAGATCGGCAGCAGCGGCTGCGTGAAAAATCTGATCATCGAGGACTTCCGGGCTTACTATGGATTCACATATTCTGATAACGTACCGGTTGCGATGATCACCATGGAGAACAGGGGGACCATCTCGGGGCTTGTCCTCAGGGACTGCCTCCTCTACTCCTGCATGACGTACAATGGCTCGGATCCTGAGCAGCCGATCCTGGCGGGCCTTGCCGTCTCAAATCATGGGACCGTGGAAGCCTGCCAGATCATCGGTCTGCAGCTTTATGCGGACCGTGCTGAGACAGATCTCAACACAGTCGGATGCGCCGGAGTTTTCAATAATGAGAGCGGCGGGATCATGAAGGGCTGCTACGTGGAGGGACTGAAACTGTGGAACAGCTTCCGGAAGGCCTATCTGGACGCGGCAATAGATATCATTACCATGGGAAGCGGCGGAACCATGCAGGGTAACTATTACCGGGTGCCCGCGTCAGTCAGCGCAAGCAGTACGAACGCCGGGACCAATGTTCTGACCATTACGGAGATCCAGGATGATCGGGTCAAGCAGGAGGCGGAACTGAATAAGCCTGCCTTTGCGGCAAATCTGGCATGGCACATGAATAAAGACGCGGGACCGCTCTGGGGCGTGCCCCAGGTGCTTGAGTCATCGGCAGCCGGAAAC
>CAMNJK010000113.1 GCA_946541435.1 uncultured Bacillota bacterium | reverse complement strand
CCTGTGAGCTGGCCATCGCCCAGGGAGAGGGCCTGGTCCAGGTCATCGTGGGCGAGGAGGAACGGACCTTCAGCACCAGCCTGGCCTGTCCGGAGCACGGGGTGAGTATCGAGGAACTGGAGCCCCGGATGTTCTCCTTCAACAATCCCATGGGAGCATGCCCGGAGTGCAACGGACTGGGCTTCGTTCAGCGGGTGGACCCGGATCTTCTGATCCCGGACCAGTCCCTGAGCATCGTGGACCGGGCGCTGAAAAACGTCTTCGGCACCATGGAGCACACCAGCTTTTACTGGCAGGTGATCCGGGCCCTGGCCGAGAAGTACGGGGTAGATCTGACGGTGCCTTTCAAGGACCTGCCGGAGGGGTTCCGCCAGATCCTGCTCTACGGCACCGGGGACGACAAGCTGCAGTATGACTACACCAACCGGGCGGGCTATGTGCAGCACCGCAACCACTCCTTTGAGGGTCTGGTCAACAATCTGGAGCGGCGGTACCGGGAGACCGGCTCCGAATGGATCAAGGAGAAGATGGAAACCTACATGCGGGTCTCCGAATGTCCGGTCTGCCGGGGCAGGCGCCTTCGGCCGGAACTGCTGGCGGTGACCGTGGGCGGCATGAGCATCATGGATTTCTGCGACATGTCCGTGGTGGAGGCCATTGAATTCATCGACGGCCTTCAGCTCAGTGACACCCACAGGAAGATCGCGGCTGAGATCCTTAAGGAGATCCGGGGACGGCTGCAGTTTCTGGCCAATGTGGGGCTGGATTATCTGACCCTGTCCCGGGCGTCTGCAACTCTGTCCGGCGGCGAGTCCCAGCGGATCCGCCTGGCCACCCAGATCGGGTCCGGCCTGGTGGGCGTCCTCTATATCCTGGATGAGCCCAGCATCGGCCTGCATCAGAAGGACAACCACATGCTGCTGAAGGCCCTGCGGCGGCTGACGGATCTGGGCAACACCCTGCTGGTGGTGGAGCATGATGAGGACACCATGTACGCGGCGGATCACATCATCGACATCGGCCCCGGCGCGGGCCTGCACGGCGGCGAGCTGGTGGCCCAGGGCACGGTGGATGACATCAAGGCCTGTCCGCGGTCCATCACGGGCCAGTTCCTGTCCGGGCGGCGGAGCATCGGCGTTCCTGCCTCCCGCCGGGAAGGAAACGGTGAATACATCGAGGTCATCGGCGCGGCGGAGAACAATCTCAAGGGCATCGATGTGCGGATCCCCCTGGGCAAGTTCGTCTGCGTCACAGGCGTTTCAGGCTCCGGCAAGAGCAGCCTGGTCAACGAGATCCTCTACAAGGCGGTCTCGGCGGAGCTCTACAAGAGCAAGGACAAGCCCGGCCGCCACAAGGAGATCCGGGGTCTGGAGCACATCGACAAGATCATCGACATCAACCAGTCGCCCATCGGCCGCACGCCCAGGTCCAACCCCGCCACCTACACCGGGGTCTTCACACACATCCGCGACCTGTTCGCCCAGCTGCCCGAAGCGAAGCTGCGGGGCTACGGCAAAGGCAGGTTCAGCTTCAATGTGAAGGGCGGCCGGTGCGAGGCCTGCAGCGGCGACGGCATCCTGAAGATCGAGATGCACTTCCTGCCGGACGTCTACGTTCCCTGCGAGGTCTGCAAAGGCAGGCGTTACAACCGGGAGACCCTGGAGGTCAGGTACAAGGGGAAGAACATCTATGATGTGCTGGACATGGACGTGAGCGAGGCCCTGGAATTCTTCCGCAATCATCCGCCCATCGCCCGGCAGCTGCAGACCCTGGAGGATGTGGGTCTGGGTTACATCAAGCTGGGCCAGCCCAGCACCCAGCTCTCCGGCGGCGAAGCCCAGCGGATCAAGCTGGCCAGCGAACTGTCCCGCAAGAGCACAGGCAGGACCCTGTACATCCTGGATGAGCCCACCACCGGCCTGCACTTCGCCGATGTGGAGAAGCTTCTGATGATGCTGGAAAAGCTGGCGGATTCCGGCAACACCGTGGTGGTCATCGAACACAATCTGGACGTGATCAAGCGGGCAGACCACATCATCGATCTTGGCCCGGACGGCGGCACCCGGGGCGGCACCATCGTGGTGGAGGGCACCCCGGAGGAGGTGGCCCGGGCGGAAGGCTCCTATACTGGACAATTCCTGAAAAAAATACTATACTAGACAGGATAGGCTGTATTGGGAAATCAAAACTGGGCCGGATCATAAACCGGCCGGAGGGTAATACAAATGATTGAAAAACTGAATCTGACCATGCTGACGGATTATTATGAGATCACCATGGCCAACGGATACTTCACCGCGGGGATCGCTGACGAGATCGGCTATTTTGATCTGTTCTTCCGGAGGATCCCGAACAACGGCGGTTACGCGATCATGGCAGGACTGGATCAAGTCATTCAGTACCTGAAGAATCTGGAGTTCACGGAAGAGGACATCGCGTATCTGAGAAGCAAGAAGATCTTTAATGAGGAATTCCTGCAGTATCTGTCAGAGTTCAAATTCACCTGTGACGTATGGGCCGTTCCCGAAGGAACACCGATCTTCCCGGGTGAACCGCTGATCACAGTGAGAGGGCCCATCATGCAGGCCCAGTTCATCGAGACCATGCTTCTGCTGCTGGTCAACCACCAGTCCCTGATCGCCACCAAGGCCAGCCGTATCGTCAGAGCTGCCCAGGGCCGTCCCGTCATGGAATTCGGTACCCGCCGCGCTCATGGATCCGCAGCGGCTGTCTACGGCGCCCGCGCTTCCTACATCGCAGGCTGCGCCGGAACCGCATGCGCCCTGGCGGATGAAGAATTCGGAACGCCGGCGCTGGGAACCATGGCCCACAGCTGGGTGCAGATGTTCGACAACGAATATGAGGCTTTCAAGAAATATACCGAGATCTATCCCACCAACGCGACCCTGCTGGTGGATACCTACAACGTGCTGAAATCCGGTATCCCGGCAGCCATCCGTGTCTTCAAAGAGCTGGATCCGCCGGTCAAAGGCATCCGGATCGACAGCGGTGACATCGCCTATCTGACCAAAAACGCCAGAAAGATGCTGGATGAAGCAGGCCTTGAGGACTGCAAGATCGTCATCTCCAACTCCCTGGACGAGTACCTGATCCGTGAAGTCATCTCCGAAGGCGCCTGCATCGATTCCTTCGGCGTGGGCGAGAAACTGATCACTTCAAAATCCGAACCGGTCTTCGGCGGCGTCTATAAGCTGTCTGCCCTGGAGCGTGACGGTGAGATGATCCCCAAGATCAAGATCAGTGAGAACACAGAGAAGATCACCAATCCGGGATTCAAGAAGATCTTCCGTTTCTTCGACAAGGATACGGACCGGCAGCTGGGCGATGTGATCGCGCTGCGTGACGAGCCCCTGCCCACAGGCGATGAGTTCGAGATCTTCGATCCCAAGGATGTCTGGAAGCGCAAGAAGATCACCAACTTCTACGTCAAGGAGCTGCAGGAGCAGATCTTCGACGGCGGCAAATGCGTTTACGAATCCCCGTCCATCGACGAGATCAAAGCTTACTGCGTAGGCCAGCAGGAGAAGATGTGGGATGAGATGAAGCGTTTCGAGAACCCCCAGACTTACTACGTGGACCTGTCCCACAAGCTCTGGGATCTGAAGCACAAGATGATCGAAGCGGCGAAAAAAGAGACGCCGGTCGCAGAAGGCTGAGGCACCGCGCACGGCGCATGACCTGTGACGCAGTTAAATCAGGGGCCTGCCACATTCGACGAGGAATGTGACAGGCCCCTTTTTTCTTGCTTTTATCATTGGATATCTAATCAGTTTCCCGCAATGGCCGTGTAGCTTCCCGGAGCCATGCCCGGTCTGCTTTTTCGAGATGGGGACCGATGGTCCGGTAGACCCGTTCGTGATATGCATTCAGCCATGCGATCTCTTCAGGCTGCATCATTTCCGGCAGGATCCCGTCCAGATCGAAGGGGACCAGTGTGACCGGTTCGAAACATAGGAAGTCGCCGCTGATCCTGTCATCCGCGCCCACGCACAGGAGCAGGTTTTCATGACGGATGCCGAATTGTCCGGCTTCATAATATCCCGGTTCATCGGAGGTCAGCATGCCTTCCGTGAAGGCAGGCAGGGTGGAGCCGGCTTTTCGTCCGGCACTCCAGTGGATCCGGACCGGGTCCTCATGCACGTGCAGATAGGCGCCGACGCCGTGGCCTGTGCCGTGACCATAGTCCAGTCCCATCTGCCACAAAGGCTGGTGGGCCAGGATGTCCAGTTCCGCGCCGGTCAGTCCCCGGGGGAATACTGCTTTGGCCAGGGCGATGTGTCCCCGGAGAACTGCAGTGAAGAGGCGCTTCTCGTTTTCTGTCAGCGGTCCCAGGGCGATGGTCCGGGTGATATCCGTGGTTCCGTTCAGGTACTGACCGCCGGAATCCAGCAATAGTAGTCCCCGGGGCGGCAAGGCCATATCGCTTTCTTCCGTGGCGGTGTAGTGGACGATGGCGGCGTGGGGGCCGCAGGCGGCGATGGTCTCAAAACTGTTTTCCACAAACAGGTCCTGCCGGCTCCTGAATTCCAGGAGCTTTTGGGCGACGGACCGTTCCGTGAGCTGTCCAGGCGCGCTGCCGCTGGTCATCCCAGACGAACTGCCGCTGTCCTCCGCCATGGACTCCTTGAGCCAGCGCAGGAAGCGGCACATGGCGATGCCGTCCTGCAGGTGCGCTGCCCGGATGCCGTCCATTTCCACGGAATTCTTGACGCATTTGCGGAGCATGACCGGGGAAGGGGCTTCCACCCGAAGGACGGAGTCGGGCAGGGACCGGAAGATCATGGCATTGCACTGCCGGGGATCCAGCAGGACCTTTGTTGCCTCCAGTTGGTCCTTTGTCGCCTGCAGCTGTCCAAGATCCTCATAGAAGCGGTCATAGGGAAGGATGGTCACATGATCTTCCGCCAGCTTTTGCTGTAGGTCGCCGCTGAAACAGGAGGGCTCTGCATAGAGCCGTACCCGGTCGGCGGTCAGGATCACGTAGGCGAAGAAGACCGGACTCATGGGAATGTCGCTGCCCCGCAGATTCAGGAGCCAGGCGATATCGTCGAGGGCGGGCAGGATCAGGGCGTTCGCGCCGCGGGCTTCCATGTCGCTGACGGTCAGACGGATCTTTTCAGTCCGGGAAACGCCGGCATAGCAGAGGGGATGATCCACGATCGCATGATGGTCCAGGGGCGGTCGGTCGCTGTAGATCTCAGCCACCAGGTCCGGCCCGATGTCCAGCTTTTGTCCGGTCTTCTGAAGGCGCTGTTCCAGATGCAGGGCTTCCGTGCGGCTCACGGCGGTGCCGCTGACACAGACCGCCGCGCCCCGGGGCAGATGAGAGCCGAGCCAGGCGCCGATGGAAGGGGTGCCGGGGGCGCCGTCCTGAAACAGGCGGACACCGGAACCTTCCAGCTGGTCCGCCGCCTGCAGCCAGTAGCGGCTGTCCGTCCAGAGACCTGCCTCGGTATCCGTGATGACGGCAGTTCCGGCGGAACCGGTGAAGCCGGTGATGTACTGGCGGGATTTGTCATGGTCACTGACGTATTCTGACATGTGGGGATCCGCTGTGGGAACGATGCAGGCGCTGAAACCGCGCCGGCACATTAAATCCCGCAGGCTTTGGATGCGCTGCGGGATCATATTGTTTGAATTGATTCTTTCTGATGTTGTCACAGAAGGTATTCCTTTCTGAAATGGTAC
>CAMNJK010000112.1 GCA_946541435.1 uncultured Bacillota bacterium | reverse complement strand
AGCGGGGGACACTTCGAAGCCATGAGCGGCGGCAGGGTCAATTCCACGGAGCTGGTGGCTTCCCTGATCGACCAGAAGACGGATTTCGTGGACGGTGTGAAATTCGCCCAGGAATCCATCGACGGATCCTGCTCCATCCTGATCCTGAAAGAAGACGGGGTGGTGCTGGCGGCCCGGGACAAGCACGGCCGTACGCCGGTGCTGATCGGAAAAGACGCCGACGGCCACGCCATTTCCTTCGAGCACTTCGCCTATGAGAAGCTGGGGTACGAGACCTGCTATGAGCTGGGCCCCGGAGAAGTGGTGGAGGTCCGGGCGGATGCCATCAGGACCCTGGCGGAGCCCCTGAAAAAGAAATGCATCTGCGCCTTCCTGTGGAGCTATTACGGCTATCCAAACTCCACCTATGAGGGCGTGAACGTGGAGACCATGCGCAACCGCAACGGCCGGCTCATGGCCCGGTTCGACAAGGAGAACGGCAAGTCCTTTGACATCGACTATGTCTGCGGCGTACCGGATTCCGGCATTGCCCACGCCGTGGGATATTCCAATGAATGTCACATCGACTACGCCAGGGCATTCGTCAAGTACACCCCCACCTGGCCCCGGAGCTTCATGCCGGTCAACCAGAAGGAGCGGAACCGGGTGGCCAAGATGAAGCTGGTACCTGTGCACGAACTGATCGCGGGCAAGAAGCTTCTCTTCGTGGATGACAGCATCGTCCGCGGGACGCAGATGCGGGAGACCGTGGAATTCCTCTATGAGAACGGCGCCAAGGAAGTCCACATGAGATCCGCCTGTCCGCCGATCATGTACGGCTGCAAATATCTGAATTTCTCCAGATCCACATCGGATATGGACCTGATCGCCCGCCGGACCATCCTGGAACTGGAAGGAGAAGAGGGCGAGAAATACATCGAGGAGTACAGCGATGGCCGCACCGAACGGGGCAAGGCATTGAGAGAAGCCATCTGTGAGAAGCTGCATCTGAAATCGCTGGAATTCCAGAATATCGACCTGATCATCGAGGCCATCGGCCTGGACGAATCGGAGATCTGCACCTACTGCTGGAACGGGAAGGAGTAAGCAATGACAAAGAATTCAAGATCTGATGCCTACGCGGCATCGGGCGTAGACATCACAGCCGGCTACAAGGCGGTGCAGCTGATGAAGGAGCACGTGGGAAGAACTGTGACCGACGGCGTCATGTCTGACGTGGGCGGCTTCGGCGGACTCTTCCGGCCGGATATCACAGGGATGAAGGAACCCGTGCTGGTCAGCGGTACGGACGGCGTCGGCACCAAACTGAAGCTGGCATTCCTGGCGGACAAGCATGACACAGTAGGGATCGACTGCGTGGCCATGTGCGTCAATGACATCATCTGCGTGGGCGCGAAACCGCTGTTCTTCCTGGATTATATCGCCTGCGGCAAGAACATTCCCGAACGGATCGCCGATATCGTCAAGGGCGTGTCCGACGGCTGCGTGCAGTCAGGGGCCGCGCTGATCGGCGGCGAGACAGCGGAAATGCCGGGATTCTATCCCGAGGACGAATACGATCTGGCAGGATTCGCGGTGGGGATCGCAGACCGCGGCAAACTGCTGGATAAGGCGAATGTCCGGGAAGGGGACTACATTGTGGCGCTGCCGTCAAGCGGTGTTCATTCCAACGGCTTCTCCCTGGTCCGCAAGGTCTTCGACGTGGAGAACAGCGACATCAAGGCGCCGGTAGAGGAACTGGGCGGCAAGAGCCTGATCGAGACCCTGCTGACACCTACCAGAATCTATGTGAAGCCGGTGCTCCAGCTGATGGAGCAGGTAAATGTCAAGTCCGTGGCCCATATCACCGGCGGCGGTTTCTACGAGAACATCCCCCGCAGCCTTCCGGACGGACTGTCCGCGAAGATCCGGAGAGAAGACGTTCGCGTGCTCCCCATCTTCGACCACATCGCCAAGGTCGGGAGCATTTCGGAGCACGACATGTTCAATACATTCAACATGGGCGTTGGCATGATCTGCATCGTCAGCCCGGAAGACGCGCCCCAGGCTGTCCAGGTCCTGCGGGAAGCTGGCGAGGACGCCTATCTGCTGGGCGAAGTCGTGGCGTCGAACGAAGGCGTCATTCTGGTCTAGGCTGAGAGCCGGCGGGCAGGCCGCGCAAAGGCTGGCCGGACCCGGCTGCGCAGAATCATATGAAACAGGAGAGAACACTTCTCTGAAGAAGGGAGAGATCCTATGAATAAAACAAAAATCGCCGTCCTGATTTCCGGCGGCGGCACCAACCTGCAGGCGCTGATCGATGCCCAGAAGGACGGCGTGCTCCGGCACGGACGGATCGTGCTGGTCCTGTCCTCCAATTCCATTGCCTACGGACTGAAGCGGGCTGTGGAAGCCGGCATCGAGACCGCAGTGGTCACAAAAAAACAGGCGGGAAGCCAGGAAGCCTTCGAGCAGGGGATCCTGGAGGAGCTGGAGAAGCACGGCATCGAGATGATCGTGCTGGCCGGCTTCATGCAGATTTTGAGCGCGGACTTCGTGAAGCGGTATGACCGGCGGATCATCAATGTCCATCCGTCCCTGATCCCGGCCTTCTGCGGCAAGGGAGCATACGGACTGAGGGTCCATGAGATGGCGCTGGAATACGGCGTGAAGGTCACCGGCGCTACAGTGCACTATGTCAATGAAGTTCCTGACGGCGGAGAGATCATCATGCAGAAGGCAGTGTCTGTCCGCAAGAACGATACACCGAAGATATTGCAGAAGCGCGTTATGGCGGAAGCGGAGTGGCAGATCCTGCCGCGGGCCGCAGAAAGGGTAGCAAAACGACTTATGGCAGAAAAAAATGCACGTACGAGAACGTACCGGATCGACAACATCGGAGGACTCCTGGCGGAGAATGCCTATCCGGGCAGAGGCATCGTGATCGGAGAGTCAAAGGAGACCGGCAAAGCGGTCTGCGCCTATTTCATCATGGGCCGGTCCGAAAACAGCAGAAACCGGGTGTTCACCCTGAAGGACGGGGAGCTGTTCACAGAGCCCTTTGATCCATCCAAGGTGAAGGATCCTTCCCTGATCATCTATGCGGCGCTGAGAAAATTCCAGAACCGGCTGATCGTCACCAACGGCGACCAGACCGACACCATCTACGAATTCCTGGAGAAGGGCCAGGGCTTTGAGCAGGCGCTGGAGACAAGGCAGTTCGAGCCGGACGAGCCCAACTTCACCCCGCGTATCAGCGGCATGATCACCTTCGGGCAGAACCAGGACGAGCCAGGTTTTGCATATAAGATGAGCATCCTCAAGAGCGAGGATCCGGAGGGCAGCCGCTGCGGAAGATACACCTACAGCTATGAGCCGGAAGCCGGCCTGGGACATTTCATCCACACCTACGAATGCGACGGAAACCCGCTGCCAACCTTTGCGGGAGAACCGGAGCGCGTGGCCATCCCCGAAGACATCGATGCCTTCACAGATGAACTCTGGACCGGGCTGAACACGGACAACAAGATCTCCCTGTATGTGAGATACACGGATCCGGCCACCGGCGAATATGAAGAACGTCTTGTCAATAAAAACACGAAGTGATCGAAGATATCAATGAGGTGAATCATGAAAGAATTTGAACTGAAATACGGATGCAATCCCAACCAGAAGCCGGCGATGATCTATATGAGAGAGGGCGGAGACCTGCCCATCACCATTCTGAACGGCCGTCCCGGATACATCAATTTCCTGGATGCCTTCAATTCCTGGCAGCTGGTCAAAGAACTGAAGGAAGCCACAGGCATGCCGGCGGCCACATCCTTCAAGCATGTCAGCCCCACATCCGCTGCGGTGGGCAAGAAGCTGCCGGAGAAGATGAAGAAGGCATACTTCGTGGACGACATCGAGGGTCTGGATGACTCCCCGCTGGCCTGCGCCTATGCCAGAGCCAGAGGAACGGACAGACTTTGCTCCTTCGGCGATTTCATCGCCCTGTCCGACATCTGCGACGCCACCACAGCCACCATCATCAAGCGTGAGGTATCCGACGGCATCATCGCCCCGGGTTACACGGATGAAGCGCTGGAGATCCTGAAGACCAAGAAAAAGGGCAATTACAATGTGATCGCCATCGATCCGGACTATGTACCGGAAGAGCAGGAACGCCGCCAGGTGTTCGGCATCACCTTCGAGCAGGGACACAACAACATCAAAATCGATGAGAGTCTGCTGGAGAACATCGTGACGGAGAACAAGGAACTGCCGGACGAGGCGAAGACGGACCTGATCATCGCTCTGATCACCCTGAAATACACCCAGTCCAATTCTGTCTGCTTCGCCATGGACGGACAGTGCATCGGCGTGGGCGCAGGACAGCAGTCCCGGATCCACTGCACCAGACTGGCGGCCAGCAAGGCGGACACATGGCACCTGAGAATGCACGACAAGGTGCTGAACCTGCCCTTCAAGGAAGACCTGCCCCGGGCAGTCCGTGACAACGCCATCGACGGCTATGTCAATGAATATGAAGAAGATGTCTGCGCGGACGGCAACTGGCAGAAATACTTCACAGAGCAGCCGGCGCCGCTGACAAGGGAAGAGAAGAAGGCTTACCTGTCCGGCATCACCGGCGCATCCCTGGCCTCCGACGCATTCTTCCCCTTCGGCGACAGCATCCAGAGAGGCCACATGAGCGGCGTCTCCTATGTGGTACAGCCGGGCGGATCCATCCGGGACGAAGAAGTCATCCGGACCTGCAATGAATACGGGGTGGTCATGGCCTGCAACGGCGTGCGCCTGTTCCATCACTGATCCCCCTTGCATCAAGAATCAAAAAGAAACGAGGTATCCATGAAAGTACTGGTAGTTGGCGGCGGCGGCCGCGAGCACGCGATCATAAAAAAACTCAGAGAGAACAGCGGCATCGATGAAATCTACGCCCTGCCCGGCAACGGCGGCATCGCTGCAGATGCTACCTGTGTGCCCATCGGAGCCACAGACATCGACGGCATCGTGAAGTTTGCCGGGGAGCACCCGGTGGAATTCGCCGTGGTGGCGCCGGACGATCCTCTGGCCATGGGATGCGTAGATGCCCTGCATGAGATCGGTATTCCCTGTTTCGGACCGACCAAAGATGCGGCCATCATCGAAGCCAGCAAGGTTTTCTCCAAGGACCTGATGAAGAAATACGGCATTCCCACAGCCCGTTACGAGACCTTCACGGACATGGACAAGGCGCTGGCTTATCTGGAGGATGCTCCCATTCCCACCGTGGTGAAGGCGGACGGCCTGGCTCTGGGCAAGGGCGTCATCATCGCGGAGACCCGGGAGGACGCCAGGGCAGCGGTCCGGTCCATGATGGAGGAGAAGAAGTTCGGCGACTCCGGAAACCAGATCGTGATCGAGGAATTCCTGACCGGGCCGGAGGTTTCCGTGCTGTCCTTTACGGACGGTAAGACGGTGGTTCCCATGGTATCCTCCCAGGACCATAAGCGGGCACTGGACGGCGATCAGGGACTGAATACCGGCGGCATGGGCACGGTGGCGCCCAACCCGTACTATACAGAGGAAGTGGCGGACCGGTGCATGAAGGAGATCTTCCTGCCCACCATGGAAGCCATGAACGCCGAAGGACGCACATTCAAGGGCTGTCTCTACTTCGGCCTGATGATCACAGAAGACGGCCCCAAGGTCATCGAATACAACTGCCGCTTCGGCGATCCGGAGACCCAGG
>CAMNJK010000111.1 GCA_946541435.1 uncultured Bacillota bacterium | reverse complement strand
CGAAGAACGAAAACAACGATGTCAAGGACGAAGATGGCAAGTACATCAGAAGAGAACGTTATTCCGGTTCCATGAGCAGAAGCTTCTATGTAGGCGAGGATGTTCAGGAATCCGATATCAAGGCGAAGTTCGAAGACGGTGTCCTGAAGCTGGCCTTTCCGAAGGAGCAGCCCAAGAAGATCGAAGAACCCAAGTACATTGCCATTGAGGGTTAATTCCAGGCAAAAGAATCAGACTTTCATTGCACATTCACAGTTTCATAATTGAATGACTAACTTCCTTTCCGGAGGCCGCATGAAAAATGCGGTCTCTGTTTCTTTTTTGTGTTATCATAGAACCGCAGTGAAATGACAGGGATGCGCCTGTGATCCAAAGGAGGTTCCGCTATGTCTGTGCTTTATGATTATTTCGGCGGTCTGTACATCAATCTGACCAACCGCTGTCCCAACCAGTGTGAGTTCTGCATCCGAAACTATACGGACAGTCTTGGATCGGCGGATTCCCTGGTCCTGGACCGGGACCCCTCGGTGGAAGAGGTGAAGGCGGAACTGCGCAGGTGGGACGTGAACGCTTATGATGAGGTGATCTTCTGCGGCTATGGTGAGCCCACCGAACGGCTGCCGGAACTTCTGGAACTGGCCCGTCATATCAAAGCCGCCTACGGGAAGCCCATCCGGATCAATACCAACGGACTGGCGGACCTGATCTGGGAACGGGAGACTGCGCCGGATCTGGAAGGGGTCATCGACGCCGTATCCATCAGCATGAACGAGGCGGACGCGGAGGGATATGAACGCCTCTGCCATCCCAGGTTCGGCCTGAAGTCCTACGACGCCATGCTGAAGTACATCGAGGACGTGAAAAAGTATGTCCCCGACGTGGCGGTTTCGGTGGTCAGCGGGGCCATCAGCCGGGAGGCGCTGGAGAAGTGCCGGGCAAAGGCTGGCGAATTAGGGGTATATTTCAAGGTTCGATAAAACAGGGAATGATAGAGAAAAATGGCGAAGAAGAACAAGAACAAAAACGGCAATACACATAAGACCAATGCGGTCCGGATCGTGGAATCCGAAGGGATCCCATATACCATGTTTGAATATGACGCCCCGGAAGGCTTTCTGGACGGGGTCTCTGTGGCCACATCTCTGGGCCAGGACCTGGATCAGGTGTTCAAGACCCTGGTCACCGTGGGCGGAAGCCGCGAGCATTATGTCTGCGTGATCCCCGTGGCGGAGGAACTGGACCTGAAGAAGGCGGCAAAGCATTTCGGTGAGAAGAAGATCGAGATGCTCCCGTCGAAACTGCTGACCCAGACCACCGGCTACATCAAGGGCGGATGCTCCCCGGTGGGCATGAAGAAGCCATTCCCCACGGCGATCCACATTTCCGCCCGGGATCAGGAGACCATCCTGGTCAGCGGCGGCAAGGTGGGGCTGCAGATGCAGCTTCCGGTGACGGACCTGCTGCGTGTTACGGGCGGGAAGCTGGCGGATCTGACGGTTGAGAAGGATCGATAGCTCATGGGACTTGTGATTGCCTTTCTCATTTTCATAGCCTGCATGGTGGCGGCCCTGGCGCTGGATCTGTCGCTGATCCTGCCTTTGCTGGTGGGGCTGATCCTGTTCACAGGGCTGGGCCTTAGAAAAGGCTTTGCCCTCAGGCAGCTTGCCGCCTGGAGCGCAGGCTCCATCAAGGATTCTCTGGTGGTGATCGAGGTGATGCTGATCATCGGCTTCATCACGGCGGCCTGGCGGGTGTCCGGAACCATCACGGTTTTTGTTTATTACGGCATGAAAGTCATCGTGCCGCCTTTGTTTTTGCTGATCACTTATCTGCTGTCGGCCCTGCTCAGCTATGCCATCGGAACATCTTTTGGCGTGGCGGGGACCCTGGGGGTCATCTTCATGGCCCTGGCCAGAAGCGGCGGGGTGGACCCGGTGCTGACGGCGGGGGTGCTCATGTCCGGCATTTATTTCGGCGACCGGGGTTCTCCGGTCTCCTCCAGCGCCAATATGGTGGCAGGGGTCACCAAAACGGAGATCATGACCAATGTGCGCCTCATGATGCGGACGGGACTGCTGCCCCTTCTGATCACCTGCGCCATCTATGCATTTCTTTCTGTAACACATCCCATCGAAGCTGTGGATCCGAAGATCGTGGCGGCTTTTGAGGAGGAGTTTTCTCTTTCTCTTTGGGCATTTCTGCCTGCGGCGCTCATGCTTCTCCTGCCTTTGCTTAAGGTGGGGGTGATCGCGTCCATCGGGATCAGCATCGTCAGCGCGGTCCTGGTGGCCTGGCTGGTGCAGGGGGTGCCCCTGCTGCAGGTGATCGGCACCTGCTTCCTGGGATACCACAGCAGCGGAGAGGGCCTGGGAGCGATCCTGGACGGCGGCGGCCTGGTGTCCATGCTGGAGATCGCGGGGATCCTGGTGATTTCCTGCGCCTATTCGGGTATTTTCAGCGGAACAGATATGCTGCGGGAGATCCAGGAGCCGCTGGTGCGGGGATGCAGCCGGTTTGGAAGGTTTCTGATGACCCTGGCGGTGGGGACCCTGAGCAGTGTGGTCTTCTGCAATCAGACCATCGCCACCCTGATGTGCAACGATCTGATGACCCGTCCCTACCTCGAGACCGGGGGAAGCCGGCAGGAGCTGGCCCTGGATATCGAGAACACCCTGATCGTCATGGTGGGACTGATCCCCTGGTGCATTGCCTGCAGCGTGCCCCTGAAGTTTTTCGGAGTGGGGATCGGCGCTATTCCTTATTCCTGTTATCTGTACATCATGCCCCTCTGCTATCTGTTCACGAAGGGGCGCTGGTTTCGGAACCGGGCATAAACCGGACCCGGCATGTATACAAAAAAGATGTAACTGCGGTGCGCTGTTCAATGGTATAATATTTGTGATTTTTTGACGACAAGCTATTTGCAATGAAGTAGTAGAGAAGATGAAGAAGAGGATAGCCATGATCCTGAGCGCGGCCTTCGCCGTCGCTTTGATTTTTGCGCTGCCCGCGGCGGTCTCGGCAGAGCCGGACACGGACGCGGCGCAGACACAGACCAGGGGGGTCTACTGGTTCGGTACCCATGAGGTCGGAGAGGACCTGACAGACACCTATATCTTTGACGACAGCCTTCTGACGGGGGATTCCAAGCCTCTGGAAGGCGGTGGTCGTGACAGTTACAGATAAGTATCATTTCAGATTCAGAGAGGAGACAATTAAACGTGAGAAAGAATATTACAGGCAAATCATTTCTGTTCCCCATGCCGGTCCTGATCCTGGCAGCTTATGACAGGGAAGGAAAGCCCCAGTGCATGAACGCCGCCTGGGGCGCGGTATCCGGCAGGACGCAGGTCAGCCTCTGTGTGGGCCCGCGGCACAAGACGGTGGAGGCGGTCAGAGACACGGGAGCATTTACAGTGAGCATCGGCGATGCTCCCCACGAGATCCAGTGCGATTACGTGGGTGTCGTTTCCGGAAATGACGAGCCGGACAAGTTTGCAAAGGCTGGCTTTCACGCGGTCAAAAGCGAGCATGTGAATGCTCCCATCATCGAAGAACTGAAGATGGCCCTGGAATGCGAAGTGATCAGTTATGATGAGGATTCTCACATCCTGGTGGGTGAAGTGGTGAACATCAGCGTGGATGAAGCGGCTCTGGACGGGGACGGCAACATCGATGTACGTCGTCTGGATCCTCTCATCTACGATTCCCCCAACAAGAACTACTATCGCTTCGGCGAATATGTGGGCAAGGCCTACTCTGATGGCCACAAGCTGGAGCACAGCAGTCTGGAAGAACTGCAGAAGAAAGCGAAAAAGCATGGCCACGGTCTCATTGGTTCACTGATCGACAAGATCGATGGCGCCACAGAAGAGATGGTGGTGCCGGAGCATGTTGATATCGTGGAGCCACTGAAGGAGCTGGCGGATGAGATCGGCGGGGCGGCAGAGTCCATGATCCTCCCGAAAGAGTGATCCGAAAACAGCAATAACATTGACTGATGAAAAGGCAGAAGAATCCAAAAGAGCCGGAGATCCTCCGGAATACCAGTCATCTGACAGATGGGCAGAGGAAACTGGGCGTCATGACGATCTGTATCATAGGGCTGCTGCTGGGCTTTGCCAGCGGGGCCCTGATCTGGATCATCCTCAGAATCATGTCCCTTGGTATCCATGCCCTATGGATCTGGCTGCCTTTTTATTTGGGGGCGGAGGATTCCCTCATATACCATCTTGCAGTCTGCGCCATCGGAGGACTTCTGATCGGGCTGATCCGGCGCCGGTGGGGTCCGCTTCCGGATGAAATGGAGCAGGTACTGGGCAGGATCAGGCAGAAGGGCGGATATCCTTATGACAGGCTGCCTTTGCTGGCGGTGGCTGCCTTGCTGCCCCTGGTTTTCGGCGCCGCCCTTGGCCCCGAAGCGGGTCTGACCGGCATCGCCGCCGGTCTCTGCTGCTGGGTCGGCGACCAGCTGAAATGCAGAGGCGATCAGCTGGCTGCGCTGGCAGAGACCGGTCTGGCAGCGGCTCTGGGCGCCATTTTTCATGCCCCGCTCTTTGGGATCGCGCAGAATCTCGAGCCGGATCCCGGAGATGGAACGGAACACTACCGGACCAAACTGGTCAGTAAAAGGGCGCGAATCATCATTTATTGTTTCGGTGTGGCCGGCGGCATGCTGGCAATCGCCCTGTCAAACCGGATCTATGGCGCGGAAAACGGCCTGCCGCGGTTCACCTTCGTCCATGACGTCGGTCTCAGCCAGTGGAAGTGGTTCATCCCGCTGCTGGCGATCGGCATGCTTTTTTCTCTGTATTACCATCTGGTGGATCGGATCACGCAAAAGCTGGGCAGGCGGCTCCTGCCGCATCCCATGATCAGCTGCCAGATCCCCGCCGCGCTCATGGCAGTATGCGGTTTTTACATCCCGACGGTCATGTTCTCCGGAGAGGAACAGTTAGGTGAACTGGTCACCCGGTGGCAGACCTGCACGGTCTCGGAACTTCTTCTGACCGCTGTGTTCAAACTCTTCCTCGTCAGCGTGTGCATCAACTTCGGATGGCGGGGCGGGAGCATCTTCCCGCTGATCTATTCCGGAGCGTGCGTCGGATATGCATTCGCATTGATCACGGGAATGGATGGCGCCTTCGCCGCTGCAGTGGTGATCGCTTCCCTCTACGGGTATCACATACGAAAGCCGTTGGCAGTCATCGCAGTGCTGCTGCTGTGTTTTCCGGTATCATATATTCTTCCCATCGCGGTGGCGGCCTTCGCGGTATCGAAGATCCCGTCCCCATTCCTATCCGGAGGGGCGGGGAAGACCTTCGGCCGGTGATCGCCGCATGAAAGGAGCAACTTATGTCATTCAATCAGGTCAGTGAAGTTACTGACAGACACCTGCACATCCTCTGGACCAACGGAGATCCGGTCACAGCGGAGCATATGGTGATGATGTACGCGACGAATTCCCTCCTGAACGACTGGTGGGACAAGGTCACCGTGATCCTCTGGGGGACCCCGCAAAAGCTGGTGCTCGAGAATGCCGCCGTCCGTTTTGAGATGGATAACGCCCGCGATGTGGGCGTGGAATTCTCGGCCTGCTTAAGCTGCGCCCGCAATCTCGGGACAACAGAAGGTCTGGAGCAGATGGGTGTGGAAGTCATCCGCTGGGGACAGAAGCTGACAGAGCTGATGCAGAGCGGCAGGCACGTGCTGACCGTCTGAGCGACAAATCAGGTGTTG
>CAMNJK010000110.1 GCA_946541435.1 uncultured Bacillota bacterium | reverse complement strand
TTCAAGAGCAGACATTCCAAGGTATTCGATGAAGCAGAGAACAGAATGCACACGATCAAGGCAGTGATGGTGGCAACCATCGCCTAGCAGAGAACCTACAGGAGGTTTGAGATGAAACCGGGAATCAACAATTTTTCTGAGATCGGCAAGCTGAACAAGGTGCTGCTCCACAGACTGGGCAGTGAGGTCGAAGGCCTGGTACCGGGCAACTTCGAACGTCTTCTGTTTGACGATATTCCGTATCTGAAGGTCGCCCAGCACGAGCACGACAGATTCGCGGACGTGCTGCGGGAAAACGGCGTAGAAGTCATCTACTATGTGGATGAAACAGTGAAGGCTCTGTCTGACAGGAACGTCAGAACACAGTTTGTGAAAGAGTTCATCGAAGAAAGCAACATCTATTCCCAGGCCGTCAAAGAGGGTCTGGAGGAGTATCTGATGGACATGACCGTCCGTGAGATGGTGGAGAAGTGCATCGCCGGCGTCAAGAAGAGTGAGATCGAGGTCAAGACCAATTCTCTGGCTGAGTACATCGCTTCCGGCTATCCCTACTACATGGATCCCATGCCCAACCTCTACTTCACCAGAGACCCGGGCGCATGCGTGGGCGGCGGACTGAACATCCATCACATGTGCACCGTGGCAAGACGCAGAGAATCGCTGCTCCTGAAGTACATGTTCCTTTACAATAAGAACTTTGCGCCGGAAGGAACCTTCCAGTGGTACGACTATTACGACGCAGAGTCCATCGAGGGCGGCGACGTGCTGGTGCTGTCTCCTGAGATCGTGGCCATCGGCCTCTCCCAGAGAACCACAGTGGCAGGCATCGAACACTTCGCCAGAAACATTCTGGGAAGCGAATCCGGATTCAAGAAGATCCTGGTATTCGATATCCCCAAGTCCAGAGCCTTCATGCATCTGGATACGGTCTTCACCATGGTGGACTTCGACAAGTTTACCATCCATCCGGAGATCGAAGGACCGCTCCAGCTGTTCGAGATCACCCTGGGCGCGGACGGCGAGGCCCACTTCGCCAGCATGACCGACAGCCTGGAAAACATCCTGAAGAAGGAACTGGGACTTCCGGCAGTCGACCTGATCCGCTGCGGCGGCAATGACCTTCAGGCTGCGCAGAGAGAGCAGTGGAACGACGGCTCCAACACCCTCTGCATCGCGCCGGGAACGGTAGTTACCTATGAGAGAAACTATGTGACCAATGACATCCTGGACCACAAGGGCATCAATGTACTGGCGATCCCCAGCTCAGAGCTCTCCAGAGGAAGAGGGGGCCCGCGCTGCATGAGCTGCCCGGTCAACAGGGACGCTCTGTAGGGATCGGGGCTTAGCGCCCGTTATTGACATGACACGGCGGCAGTCCATGGTGCGCTGCCGCCGTATTCTATCTATATGAAGAATGATCAGGAGGAATGAAATGACAGAGAAAATCGTCATCGCGCTGGGCGGCAACGCTCTGCAGTCCGGTAAGGGTGAAGCAACGGCAGAAGCGCAGCTGCAGGTGGTGAAGAAAACCTGTGAACACGTGGCCCAGATCAGCGGCCAGGGATATGAGATCGCCGTGGTCCACGGCAACGGTCCCCAGGTGGGCAGGATCGTCATGGCCAGCGAGGCGGCCAGAGACGTAACACCGTCCATGCCCTTTGATGTCTGCGGCGCCATGTCCCAGGGATACATCGGTTATCATATCCAGCAGTGCCTGAAGTACGCGCTGAACAAGGACAACCGGAACATCCCGGTGGTCACCGTAGCCACCCAGATGATCGTGGATGAGAAGGACCCCGCCTTCCAGAACCCCACCAAGCCCATCGGACCCTTCTACACCGAGGAGGAGGCCAAAGAGCTGGAGGCTTCCAAAGGCTGGACCATGAAGGAAGACGCCGGCCGCGGCTGGCGCCGTGTGGTGGCTTCCCCCATCCCCAAACGCATCGTTGAGATCGACGCGGTCCGTCAGCTTTGGGACCGCAGCATCGTGATCACCTGCGGCGGCGGCGGGATCCCGGTGGTGGAGCGCATGGACGGACACCTGGAGGGCGTGGCAGCCGTCATCGACAAGGATTTCGCGGCAGAACTCCTGGCGGAGGATGTGGAAGCGGATATCCTGATGATCCTCACCGAGGTGGAGAAGGTGGCCATCAACTTCAATAAGCCGGACCAGGAGGACCTGGATCACCTGACCCTGATGGATGCCGCCAGGTACATCGAAGAGGGACAGTTCCCGGCAGGCAGCATGCTGCCCAAGGTGGAAGCAGCCATGAAGTTCGTCCGCAGATACCCCAGCAAGAAGGCCATCATCACATCCCTGGACAAGGCGGTGGAGGCTCTGGCAGGGGAGACCGGAACTGTGATCACATTTAACTGATGGCATGAATTGAGGCCGGGCCCGGCCTGCCTTTGCAGAAACTGAAAAGAACGCCACTGTTTTTTGTTCCGAAAGGGAAAACAGTGGCGTTTGCCATCATCGGGGGAAACCCGCTCCAGACCACCGCCCGGACCCGCATTGAACGAAATTCCTTGCCTTTGGGCGGAAGTGGTGATATCATGTTAAATACGTTTGAGCAGGTTTAAAGTGAATGGTCCGTCGTTTCCGGCGGATTGTGGAGGAGAGTCCGCCGCAGGCGGAACAAAGGAGAAGCGCCCGCCCCGACGGCGGGACAAAGGTGTTATGGAAATCGAACTGAAGTACAGGATCCCCGGCGAGGATGTCGCCGAGCGGATCTGGGAAGACAGCCTGTTTTCCGAAATCGAAGAAGAAGGATCGCGGGAGGAAATCGAACTGCATGCCGTCTACTACGACACACAGGACATGGATCTCGCCAACAATGCGATCGCATACCGGGTAAGAAAGGAAGGAGACCGCCACATCGCCACGCTGAAGTGGAAGGGGAAGAGTGAAGACGGACTGCATGTCAGGGAGGAACTGACGGTGCCGGTCCAGAGCGGAGAACCGGACATCAGCATTTTCATGGAGAGCGATATCGGCGACGAGCTGGATGAGCTGCTGAGGGACCGGGAACTGAAGGAACTGATGCGGACAGACATCCACCGGAGGAGATTCCGGATCGATACCGGAGGAGGGATCTTCGAGATTTCCGTGGACATCGGTCAGGTTTCAGCCCAGGGGAAGACATCACCCATCCGGGAAGTCGAAGCGGAGCTGTTCTCGGGAGAGACGGAAGAACTGATCGAGATCGGCCGGAGACTGAAGGACGTTTACGGACTGGAACCGGAGAATACCAGCAAGTATGAGAAGGGCATCCGGATCATCCGGGGTGAATAAGATACAAAAAGGTATATATATAATTCAAAGTCGTATAGTATGCGTTTCTCACAGGAACGTTATAACAGGAGGAAAAATACATGAAGGCTACATTAGTTTCAAAAGAAAGCACTGAAGCGAAATTCACGATGGAATTCACAGCTGAAGAGTTCGAGCAGGCTGTGATCGATGTCTATAAGAAGGAAAAAGACAAATTCCAGATCGACGGTTTCCGCAAGGGCAAGGCTCCCAGAAGCATCATCGAGAAGCACTACGGTGAAAGCGTCTTCTTTGAAGATGCCATCAACAATCTGTTCTCCCTGCAGTATCCCATCGCGCTGGATCAGCTGGATCTGGATGTCATCGACTATCCCCGCGCTGAGTTCGGCGAGCTGAAGAAGGGCGAAGGATTCGAAGTGACTGTTACCGTTGCTGTATATCCGGAATTTGAGGTCAAGGATTACAAGGGCGTTGAGATCGAAGAGGTCAGCGCTGAAGTAACAGACGAAGATGTAGAAAAAGAGATCGAAGAGATGGCCAAGAGAAACTCCCGCATGGTGGAAGTGGATCGCGCCGCGCAGGACGGCGACACCGTTCTCATCGATTATGAAGGCTGGATCGGCGACGAGCAGTTCGACGGCGGCACAGCAGAGCGTCAGCCCCTGAAGCTGGGCTCCGGCACATTCATTCCGGGCTTCGAAGAGCAGCTGGTAGGCGCTGTGAAGGACGAAGAGAGAGAAGTGAAGGTCACCTTCCCCGAAGAGTACCACGCAGCAGACCTGGCAGGCAAGGAAGCGATCTTCAAGTGCAAGGTCCACGAGATCAAGGAGCTGGAGCTGCCGGCCATCGATGATGACTTCGTCAAGGACGTCAGCGAATTCGATACTCTGGATGAGCTGAAGGCAGACACCAGAGAGAAGCTGATCGCTTCCAAGAAGGATCAGGCAGAGAACAAGATGAAGAACTCCGTGATCGAGGCAGTCTTCAACGCCAACGACATCGACGTTCCCGCGCCGCTGGTGGAGCAGGAGATCGACAGCCAGATCGGACAGTTCGATCAGCAGCTGAGAGCGCAGGGCATGGATCTGCAGACATATATGCAGTACCTGGGCAAGAATCCGGACGAGTTCAGAGAAGAAATCAGAGAAGAAGCTCAGAAGAAGGTCAAGACACAGATGCTGGTCAGCGCTGTTGCGGATCAGGAGGAAGTGGAGATCAGCGACGAAGAGCTGGAAGAAGAGATCGCAAAGATGGCGCAGCAGTACGGCATGGAGAAGGAAAAGCTGGTCGAAATGCTGGGAATGCAGAACGTGGCAATGATCAGAGGCGACCTGAAGGCCAGAAAAGCTGTAGACATCATGTATGAAAACGCAGTGAAGAAGCCTGCTGCAGACGCAGAATAACAGGCGCCCGGGAGGAACGTATGGCACTGATCCCATATGTCGTCGAACAGACCGGCGGCGGAGAAAGAACCTATGACATCTATTCCAGACTCCTGAAGGACAGGATCATCTTTATCGGAGAAGAGATCGATGATCATCTGGCCAGCCTTGTGGTTGCCCAGCTCCTGTTCCTGGAGGCGGAAGATCCCGAAAAAGACATCAATATCTATATCAACAGCCCCGGCGGATCGGTTACCGCCGGGCTGGCGATTTTTGATACCATTCAGTACATCAAGCCGGAGGTATCCACCATCTGTGTGGGAATGGCTGCCAGCATGGGCGCATTCCTGCTGGCCGCGGGACAGAAGGGCAAACGCTATGCCCTGCCCAACGCGGAGATCATGATCCACCAGCCTTTGGGCGGGGCCCGGGGACAGGCGGAGGATGTGAAGATCCAGGCAGAGTGGCTGCTGAAGACCCGCGAGAAGCTGAACCGGATCATGAGCGAGACCATCGGCCGTCCGCTGGAGGAGATCGCCCGGGATACAGACAGAGACAATTTCATGTCTGCCGATGAAGCGATGGAATACGGGATCGTGGATCACGTGATCAGAGAGAGATAACAGGGGAAACCATGGCTAAGAAATACAGTGATAAAAATGAACTCTGCTGTTCCTTCTGCGGCAGACCGCAGAGCCAGGTACGGCGGCTGATCAGCGGCAACGACGTGTACATCTGTGATGAATGCGTCGGGCTTTGCCTTGATATCCTGAAGGAAAAGGATCAGCAGGACAGCGAGATGCAGACCGTTCAGGCGGAGCCGGCCTATCTGCCCAGGCCGAAGGAGATCGCGGATGTCCTTTCGGAATATGTCATCGGGCAGGATCAGGCCAAGAAGGCGCTGGCGGTGGCGGTCTACAATCACTATAAGAGGATCCAGCTGGGCTATGACAGCGATGATGTGGAGATCCAGAAGAGCAACATCGTCATGATCGGTCCCACCGGTTCCGGCAAGACGCTGCTGGCCCAGACGCTGGCCCGGATCCTGAACGTCCCCTTTGCCATCGCCGACGCCACGGCCCTGACCGAGGCC
>CAMNJK010000109.1 GCA_946541435.1 uncultured Bacillota bacterium | reverse complement strand
GTCCGCTGGCGATGACCTTATCGATATGTTCTTTTTCGCGCCCCGTCTGCGGGGCTACATTGAACTTCAGTTTTCTCATCTGTTTTCTCTTTCAAAGCCTGGCCAGCCTTTGCAGCATCCTTCAGGGCTTACTGCAGCTGATCCTCCACCAGCTGTTCCATATCCGACTTGGGTTCTTCTTCCTTGGCCGCCGGATACATGACATCGTGGATCTTTTCCTTGACCTTCTCTACCGACTTCTCATCGGGGATGGAGACGTACAGGCCTCTTCCCATACCCATGCTGTAGGTGCCCATGGTGGCGCCGGTACCCTTGATGGCGCAGGTCTGGACATCCCACTTCCGGTCCATATCCCGCAGCTGCATCCGGGCCAGGGCCCGCAGATCGGAATCCTTCAGGTTGGTGGCCATGTTCTCCGCAACGATCTCCAGAAGCTCATCGTAGTTGAGCAGGATCTCCTTATGGGTGGTGACCTTCTCGATGATTCCTTCCATAACACGCTGCTGGTTCAGGATCCGCTGTTCATCGCTCTCCTCGAAGGCGTGACGCTCCCGGGCGAAATACAGGGCCCGGTAGCCGCCCACCCGGTTCTTGCCCTTGAAGTAGGTGTATTCCGGTTTCAGCGAAGAAGCGAAGTCGTAATCGGAGTAGACCGCGATGCCGCCCATGGCGTCGATCAGGCGGACCACCATGGTGAAGTTGACCTTCACATAACGATCGAAGTCCACACCCAGCCAGTCGGAAACGGTTTCCGTGGTTTCATCCACCCCGTAGATGCCGGAGTGGGTCAGCTTGTCCATCTGTCCGAAGGAATGCAGGGGCACATAGCTGTCTCTGGGCATGGAGGTCAGCAGGATGGTCCTGGTCTGGGGATTGATGGTGACGATCATGTTGACATCGCTGCGGGAGACCTTGTCGATCTCGCCCCAGGCATCGATGCCCGTCACATAGATATTAAAGGGATCCTTGGTGACGTCGATATCAGTGCTGTTGGCGTCCGCCCGCTTCATGATCTTCTCTGAGTAGAGCACCTTGGTATTTTTCTTATATCCCTTGATCTCATCGCAGAGGATCTCGTACTGGGAAGCGCTGATCAGGATCAGGTCCTCATGGGCCGCGCCCTTCTCATCAAAGACCCGGCTGCCCAGAGAAACGATATCCTGCTCGCTGTTGTCCAGTTCCACATCAGCCACGGTGACCAGCTTTTCCCTGGCCTCCACGCTCATTTTATCCTCGCTGCTCAGCACATAGACCTTCTTGCCCACAATGCTGTTCACCGACTCCGCCGGGTTGTCGGCGGAAGCAATGACCTCATAGGTCTCCCACTGCTTGCTCTCCCGGGTCAGCTTCTTCAGCGCCGCGTTGGCATCGTTGACGAAATAGGACGCCGGCAGCAGAAGCACCGACAGCAGGACGGTGATGATCAGTCCGGTGTAGAACCGCTTTCTTCCCTGCTTCTTATTGCCCAGCAGCGCAAGGATGCCGGCATCGATGGCCGCCAGGATCACGATGATCAGGGCGATGTACTGACCGGGCAGAAGGCCCAGCCGCACCACCATGGCGCAGAAGATGACCTCGATGGCCAGCATCAGGGCCAGCAGGATCATCACCACCGGAAACGGGATCGAACGTTTATTGGTCTTCAGCCGCTGCCAGAAGCCTTTTTTCTGTGTGTGCGTGGAATTGTCCATGTTACCTCTCTCTTCTGTACTCAAGTTTCGCCTTCTTCCGCGTCAGACCGCGGCCAGCCGGATCAGCATATCGATCAGATCGGCATAATTCAGTCCGGATGCCTCCCAGAGACTGGGATACATGCTGATCTCTGTGAATCCGGGCAGGGTGTTGATCTCATTGAATACCACCCTTCCGTCATCGGAAAGGAAGAAATCCACCCGGGCCAGCCCCCTGCATTCCAGGACGCGGTAGACCCGCAGCGCGGTCTCCCGGATCTCCTCTTCCAGCTCCGGCGGCAGATCCCTGACGATCTCTGTCCGGGAAGCCTCATCCTCGTATTTCGACGCGTAATCGTAGAATTCACCGGCAGCGAAGATCTCTCCCACACAGGAGGCCGCCGGATCATCGTTGCCCAGGACGGCTACTTCCAGTTCCCTGCCGAAGATGGCTTCTTCCACCAGCACCTTGCTGTCCACCGCGAAGGCTGTCCGGATGGCGTCCGCCAGTGATCCGCGTTCTTTTACCTTGGTGATGCCCACCGAGGATCCTGCCCGGGCAGGCTTGACAAAAAGCGGGTAGGTCCCGGCAAAAAAGGCGTCCGCCCCCTCCGCCGCTTCCTCCGCGTCACAGCCGCTCCGGTGGATGATGCAGCATTTTGCCTGATTGGCCGCCTCTGCCTGGGAGACCAGGGCCTTGGCCATGCCCTTGTCCATGCAGGCGGCGGAGCTGGCGGTGTCGGATCCCACGAAGGGAATGCCCGCGATCTGCAGGAGTCCCTGCATGGTCCCGTCCTCTCCGTTCTGGCCGTGCAGCACCGGGAACACCACGTCCGCCGGCACAGGCTGCCAGCCCTCCGGTCCCCGGGCCATGAACTGGCTGCGTTCCCGGATGCCGCCGCAGCCATCTTCCGCGCTGCCGCTGCCATTCAGCACCAGCATCACGCTGCGGTTGGCCGCATCCTGTTCCCAGGAACCGTCACGAATGGCATCGGTACCCGCTTCTGTCAGCATCCATTTGCCAGTTTTCGTGATTCCGACGCTGCTGATTTGATACTTGTCTTTATCGATATGCTCCAGTATGGATGCTGCCGATACGCGGGAGACCTCATGCTCGGATGAGACCCCGCCGAACAGCACCAGCAGAGCCAGCTTTTGCTCCATGGATTCCTCCTCGGTCCGGTCCTCAGTACAGTCCCGTCAGATTGACGATGTCCTGGCTGATGGTCCGAACGGTTTCTGTCGGTTCATAGTCCGATATCCCAAAGAATTTATCGTATAGTTTGATGACATTGCTTTCCAGGGTGACCGGCGGCCCGTACCAGGCGTAACCGGCCCCGGCGTATCCCATCCATCCGGCCACATCATAGGGCCATCCGGTGGTGGAGCTGGTCATCTTGTACTTGCGGAACTTGAGTCCCATGGACAGCATCTCCCGGGTGGAGATATTGGTCTTGGCCTGGGGGAAAGCATTGTCGCAGATCTTCTTCAGCGTCATCAGATCGGCCTTTTTTGCCTTCTTGAAGGTCTGGGCCATCACGATCTTCATACGTTCATTTCTCCGGTAGTCACCGCTGGCCGCGTCCTTCCGGATCCGGGCGTAGGTCACCGCCTGGGCCCCGTTCAGCTTCTGCTCGCCGGCGTGATCGATGAGGATCGCCTTGCTGCCGGTGGTCTTGGCCGTTCCGGGGATGTATTTGTTCATTTCCTCGATCTCCGATTCCTGGACATCGATCTTGATGCCGCCCAGAGCGTCGATGATCTCGGCAACCGTCTTCCAGTTGATCACCACGGTCTTCCGGATATTGAGGTCCATATTCTTGTTCAGCGCATAAAGAGTATTCTGGGCGCCGCCGTAGAAATAGGCATGGGTCACCTTATCCAGCCCCGCGTCTCCGCCAAGATCCAGCAAAGTGTCCCGGAAAACGGAGAACATCTTCACTTCGTTGGTTTCTTTGTTGATGCTGACCACCACGATGGCATCGCTGCGGCTGTCGCTGTCGTCATCCACATCTCTGGCATCCACGCCCAGCACCGCGATGTTGGTATAGTCGCTGAGATTATCCTTGGCCTGTTCACTGATGGCGATCTGGTCCTTGTCGATCTTCACATGACCGATCTTGCCCAGGGTGGACATGGCCATAGAGAAAGCGGCTGCCCCGAGGGCTCCCGCGCCCAGCACCAGCACCAGCAGAATGATCAGGGCGATGCGAAGCTTCCGGTTCTTTTTCTTTTTTTCGGGAACTGCGTAGGGCGAGTCTTCTTTTCTGGAATCTCTTCTGGCCTTCCTGGCCGCCCTTTTCGCGGACCGGCTCTGCCGCCGGCTGCGTTCCGCTTCCTCAGTCTCCGCCCGGGCCTGCAGGTAGGCCTGCCGTTCCGCCTCCTGCTCCTTGGCGCGTCTGCGCAGCTCCGAGGATCCGTAGGGTGTATCCGTCACAGACTGGGTCCTCCGCTCCGGGGAGCTCAGTCCGCTTCTCTGATATGCGCCTCCGCCCGTTCCCGGCCTGCTCGCGGGCTCCTTGCCCCGCAGCCTCAGGTACTCCCGGTAGGCTTCTTCTTTCGCTCGCTGTTCTTCACTTCTGTATCTGTCGTCGCTCATGCAAAAACAGGTCCTTTCCTTGTTGGTCTGCTTTTCTCGGTCATTCTTCCGATAACTGACTTCTCTCCGGGCCACTCAATGGGCAGTTCCGGATCCCCTTATTCTAGCGGGAAGGTCTTGGTGGTCTCAAGATAATCGATGCCATTCTCTGTGGCCAGGGACCAGTAGCCGTTGGAGGCCTGGACCCAGTCACCCTTGACCCGAATGATCTTGATCTTCTGGCCCAGACTGTAATATCCCACGGTCTCGCCCTTGTTCAGCTTTGCCTTGGTCCGGTATGCCAGCTGTCCGTCGCTCACATTGACCACCTTGGCCTTGGAGAGCACCGCTTTGCCGTCCGCCAGGAACTTATAGGTCTTCCCGTCGATCTGGGCCTTGGTCTTCTTGTACATGATGCCGGTGGAATCAAAACCGTAGAAGTAATTCCCGATCTGCTGATAGCCGGTCACCCGGTATCCGTCCGCATCCAGATAGTAGGTATTGTCCCCCAGGGTCAGCCATTCGGATTTGAGGAAAATACCGTCCTGCTTGTACTTGTATTTCCCGTCTGCGTAGGCGATCCACTGGCCGAGTTTCTTCACAAAAACGTAGTTGATATCCACGTTGGTGGTATTGGTCAGGGACTGGCCGAACTGTGCTGTGGATGAGAACTGCCACATGTACATGGGCAGAGAGTAATTCGTTGCCTTGCCGCCCGTATAGTGGGCCACCCAGATCTTATACTTATCGTGCAGGGTCTCCCGGTTCAGATAACCGGTAAAGACACTGGCGCTGGCATAGATCATGGGTTCATATCCGGCATCCTTAATCTCCTCGCAAAAAGCCTGGCAGATCCTGGTGTTTCCTGCTTTTCCGTTTGACTTTGCCCAGGAAGCGTTGAGTCTGCCGCCCCACTCCCAGTCAAAGGCCACCGGCAGCGTGATCTTGTTCTTATAGTTGGCCAGGAGCTTCACCGTCTTCTTGGCTTCCTTGCGGGCCTCGCTTTCGCTCTTGGCCTGGGAATAATAGTAGGCGCCTACTTTGAGTCCCGCGGCATAGGCATTATCGATGTTCTGCTTGTAGCTGGCGTCCGCGAAGCGCAGGAAGGCTGCCCACCGGGTGTATCCCACCCGGACGATCACATGGGTGATCCCCTTCTGATTCTTCAGCTTCTGGAACTGGGCCTTGGAGATCTCGCCCTGCCAGTTGGAGATGTCCAGCGCTTTGTAGATGTTGTAGTTCGCTGTACTGTAGCCCGCGGGAAGGGTTGCCTTGTCGACGCCGCCCGCATGGGCCTGGCCTGACGGAAGCAGCGCGATGCCCGCCAGCAGCAGGACTGCTGTCATCACGGACAGGAGGATCTGCCGCAGTGGCAGCCTGCTCACCTTGTTCACTGCCATGTTCGTAGCTTTCATGTTTTTCTCCTCTCTCTGACCCGGTCCCGGGTCCTGCCAATACCCCTTTGCTTGTCTCTCTATATCAGTCCCTTATGTTTCCGGCTGCAGATCCTTCACCATCACT
>CAMNJK010000108.1 GCA_946541435.1 uncultured Bacillota bacterium | reverse complement strand
GGGTGGCTTCCGACAAGTCCCCCTGGCTTGCAAAGGCTGGCCTGGGCCAGGTCTACACGGTGCCCATCTCCCACGGTGAGGGACGGCTGATCGCGCCGGATCATGTACTGGCCGAACTGGCTGAGAACGGACAGATCGCCACCCAGTATGTGGACTTTGACGGAAAACCCACGGACGACATCATGTTCAACCCCAACGGTTCCATGTATGCCATCGAAGGCATGACCTCCCCGGACGGCCGTGTCTTCGGCAAGATGGGCCACGCGGAGCGTGTGGGCGCGAACCTGTACAAGAACGTGCCCGGAGAATATGACATGCACATGTTCGAAGCAGCAGTAGAATACTTCAGATAAAAACAGATGAGGCCGCGGAGGTGATCCGCGGTCTTTTTTTACGCGGAAACAGATTGACAATGCAGAAACGCTATTGTATAATGCATGTAATGAATTATTAAACTGTGATATAAAGGGAGGAGTTTGAACCTATGGCAACAAACAGAACCTATGACGACAGAATGTTTATCGAAACATTTGAGCATGAATACACCTGGCTGAACGGTTTTTTGAGAAATGTGAGAAGATACGGAAACAAACCGGCTCTGATCGACCCCAGCCGGGACCAGACCTGGACCTATAAAGAACTGGACCAGGAGTGCAATAAGCTGGCCAACGCCCTGAAGGAAGACAAGGTGGGCAAGAACGACGTGGTCATGGCGATCCTGAACAACTGCCCGGAGTTCTGTTTCACATATATCGCCCCCCGGAAGGTGGGGGCCATCATCAACCTGGCCAACTATAAGCTGTCCCCCGGTGAAACGGCCCGGCTCATCGAGCACAATGAACCCAAGGTGGTCATCTACTGCGCAGAGATGAAGGATATGGTGGCTGAGGCGGCCAGGATCTCCGCCCATAAGCCCCTGCGGCTGATCATGGCGGACAATCCGGATCAGCTGGAATGTCCCGAGGGACACATCGCCTATGAGGATTACGTCGCCCACCACAGCAAGGACGCGCCGGCTCGGGATTTCCCGCATCACATTTACGACGAGGTGCTCCGGCTCTGCACCAGCGGCACTTCCGCGCTGCCGAAGAACGTGCCCTTAAACGACATCAACGAAGTGCTGTCGGCCCATGATGCCATCATGCACTATCCGCTGAACTGCAATGATGTCTGCATGAACATGACACCCCTCTTCCACAGAGGCGGCAGTCATTCCGGCGGCACCTGCCCCACATTCTATGTGGGAGGCTGCCTGGTTCTGCTGCGGGCATTCTCGCCCCGGGTCACCCTGAATTACGTGGAGAAATACAGGATCACTTATCTGACGGGATCCCCGTCCTCTCTGGAAATGCTGGCCAGGACCCAGGAGAAGGATCCGTCGGACATTTCTTCCCTCAGAGGACTGGTCACCATGGGGGCGCCGCTGGAGAAGGCGGCCTGTGAGCGGTTCCTGAAAGTCCTGACGCCCAACATCCTCAACGGATACGGCACCACGGAAACCTTCTGGAACTCCTTCCTGCGGCCCTACGATCTGCCGGAATACGCGGGCTCCGTGGGCGGCAGCTGTATCGATGATGAAGTGCGGGTGGTGAAGATCTACGAAGACCGCAAGGCGGAACCGGATGATCTGGTGCCCATGGACAACGAGACCGTGGGAGAAGTCATTCTTTACTGCCCGGGCAAGACCACCTACAGCTATTACAATAATGTGACAGAGCAGAACAACAAATTCTACAAAGGCTGGATGTACACCAATGATCTGGGCTTCTGGGATGAGAACCTGTATGTGACCATCAACGGACGGAAGGACGATATGATCATCTGCTCCGGCGAGAATGTCTATCCCACCCAGGTGGAGGAAGCCATCAATGAGTTCGACCGTGTGGCTGACTGTATGGTCACAGCGGTGCCGGACAAGGCCAGAGGACAGGCCATCGCCGCCTACATCATTCCCAAGGATCCGGATCTGACGATCAAAGACGTTTTCGATTTCTGCCTCAATACACCGATGCTGTCTGCCTACAAGCGGCCCAGATGGTACAAGATCGTTGACAGTCTGCCCATGACAGCCACCGGCAAGAAGATGCACTATGCCCTGAAGCAGCAGGCTGAGAAGGACCTGGAAGCAGGCGAACTGAAGCGGAAGTAGGAAGTAATAAGTCGGAGGATCAGATAAACATGTGGAGCTACAGCAGAGAAGTCAATTATTATGAAACAGACCGGATGGGTGTGATCCATCATTCCAATTACCTGCGTATTCTGGAGGAAGCGCGCATGGCATGGATGGAGGCGAACATGATTCCGTATCCAGAGATCGAACGGCGGGGGATCATCGTACCCTTTACAGAGTCCAGGGCGACATTCATCAGTTTTCTCAGGTTCGGGGACCGGTTCAGGGTGGATATGGAGCTGTTCAGATTCACAGGGCTAAGGATGCATTTCCGTTGCAAGGTCTACAATGAGACTACAGGTGAGCTCTGCCATGAAGCGGAGACCGTACACTATACCACAGATCGGGATGATTACAAGCCAACAAGTATCAAGCGCACCCATCCGGATATCTTCGACATGCTGAAGGGATTGGTCCACGATTCCGAGAAGGATCCGGAATAACATTCAGGCAGCTGTGGATCAACCTGGTCAGTCCACCATGGATCGCAGGACCTCCAGGAAGAGGGATGCCGCCGGATTGAGCAGGGAAGGCCGCCAGGCTGCGATGCAGTCCAGGGTATCGAGTTCGCCCTCCAGCGGGATCACTTCGATTTCTTCGCTGCGGGAGCTGTCCGCCAGTGATTCCGGCAGGATGGAAACACCCAGGCCGGCATTGACAGAGAGTATCACTGAGGAAATCTCCGAAAAGGTGTTGACCACCTTCGGCGTGAATCGATGTGTGCGGCAGTAATTCATGGCCTGCATATACAGAATGGGATCCGATTCTTCGGACAAGAGAATGAATGGGATGAGAGACAGATCCTTCGGGTCCGGCAGCTTGCCTGCCGGATCTTTTTTCGCGGTTTCTGCGCCGGCGGCCCGGCCAGCCTTTGCATCATCGTCACTTCCGGATTTCGCATCGGTCCGGCGGATGACGCACAGAGGTTCGGTGTGGGTATGCAGGTAGTCGAAACTCTCGGGGTCCGTCAGCATATCCCGGTAGAGGAACCAGAAATCAAAGGGCGCGTCCATGTCATCCATCAGCTCTGTTCCGCTGGAGATGGGCGTGATGTCCACGGAGATCTCCGGATAGGCTTTGTGAAAGAGGGTCAGGGCGCGGGTGAAATACCGCTGCGAGGGAGCGGCCACAGCAACAGAAAGCCTGCCGGCGGCGCCTTCGTGGAGCTGGCGAACTGCGTAGGAACCCTTGCGGGCCGCTTCTGCGATCTCCTGGGCGTAGGGCAGGAAGGTCCGGCCCTCGTCGGTCAGCTGTACATCGCGTTTGGTCCGGTAAAACAGCCGGACCCCCAGCTGGTTCTCCAGGTCACCCACCTGACGGCTGATGGTGGACTGGGGCACCCCCAGCTGACGGGCGGCGCCGGTAAAATTCAGGGTCTTGCTGACTGCAAGAAAACTGTGGATCTGATTCAGGTGCATGGCAGGTCCTTTCAATGGAACTTGTGAATAATCCGTTTTTGCTATTATACCATACCGTTTAACCGTTTCAACGAATAAATGGATAATATGCCGAAACTTCACCCCTCTACTTGCAGAAAGTGGGGGATTTCCTGCCTGTTCTATGTTAAAATATACGTTATGAATAACAGAGAAAAAATCGTTGTGACCGGCATGGGGGCAGTGACTCCCGTCGGTATCGGAACAAGTGAATACTGGAAGGGTCTGACTTCCGGAAGGTGCGGGATCGACCGCATCTCCGCCTTCGACGCAGGAGACCTGGCGGTGCAGATCGCCGGGGAGGTCCGGGGCTTTCGGGCGGAAGATCATATGCCCGGAAAGCTCATCCATGAGACGGACGCCTTCACCCAGTACGCCTTCGCGGCGGCCCAGGAGGCGCTGGAACAAGCTGCCGGCAGCAGTGGCCTGCCCGCTGCGCCGGATCGGTGCGGCATCGTCATGGGGACGGCCATGTCCGGGATCGACACGGTGGCAGCCACCCAGGAGATCCTGACCAACGCTGTGCATAAGAACGTGGGACCCCGGTTCGTGCCCAGGATCCTGAGCAATATCGCGGCGGCCCAGATCGCCATCGCCAAGGGGATCACAGGCCCCAGCCTGACGGTTTCCACAGCCTGCGCTTCCGGCGGGGATGCCATTGCCCAGTGCGCCATGCAGCTGCTGGCAGGAGAGGCGGACGCCATGCTGGCGGTGGGGGCGGACAGTACCCTCTGTCCTCTGGTGATCTATTCCCTGGCCAATGCCCGGGCCCTGTCCAGAGAAAACGATCAGCCTTCGCAGGCCTGCCGTCCCTTTGACAGAAGCGCCAGGGGCTTCGTCATGGGAGAGGGGGGCGGCGCCCTGGTGCTGGAGACAGAATCCCATGCGAAAGAGCGGGGCGCAGTCATCCTGGCGGAACTGGCGGGCTGGGCCAACAACAACGATGCTTTTCATGTGACGGCGCCGGATGAAAGCGGCAGCAGGGCCGCGGTCTGCATGGCACGCGCCCTGGAGCGGGCGGGGATGGATCCGGCGGAGATCGGATATATCAATGCCCATGGGACGGGGGCCCCGAAAGGGGATGCTGCTGAGGCGAAAGCGGTCCGTACTGTATTTGGCAGAGGACCGGCCATCAGTTCCACCAAGGCGGCCACAGGCCACATGATGGGCGGCGGCGGGATCACCGAAGCCATCGCATGCATCCTGGCCATCCGGACCGGCCTGCTTCCGCCGACGCTGAATCTGACGGACCCTGCGGCGGATCTGGATTTCATTGCCGGAGCATGCAGGGAAGCGTCCATCGAAGCGGCCATGACCAATGCCTTTGGCTTCGGCGGGCAGAATTCGACCCTGATCTTCCGGGCTTACCGGACAGAATAAAGAAGGAATCAACAAGGAGTAAACAGGAATGAATGCATTGACAACCAAAGAGATCCTGGACAAGGTATCGGCATCCGGCGAGTTCAAAGCCACAGCGCCTGTCTGGAAACTGTTCGTGCTGGCGATCCTGGCAGGAGCCTATATCGCCTTCGGCGCCTACGCATCCACCATGGCGTCCTTCGGACTGGTTTCAGATCCGGCCACACTGGGACTGGGCAAGGTGGTATCCGCTGCGGTCTTCCCGGTGGGACTGATGATGGTGGTCCTTTGCGGGGCGGAGCTCTTCACGGGGAACTGTCTCATGGTCACAGGTCTTCTGGACAAACGGTTCGGGGTCTCACGCATGCTGCGCAACTGGATCATCGTATATGCCGGGAATCTGGCGGGCGCCCTTCTGGTGGCCCTGCTGATCAATTATTCCGGCCTTCTGGGCAATGCCGACGGCATGCTGGGGGCTGTCACCATCAAAACAGCCATCGGCAAGTGCGGCCTGGATTTCGGGAAGGCATTCGTGCTGGGGATCTTCTGTAACTGGCTGGTCTGCCTGGCCATCTGGATGGCAACGGGAGCACAGGTGACCATCGGCAAGATCTTCTCCATCTGGTTCTGCATCGGCCTCTTCATCGTTGCCGGGTTCGAGCACAGCGTGGCCAACATGTACTTCATCCCGGCGGGCCTGATCGCGTCGGGCAACGAAAGCTGGGTCCAGCTTCTGGATCTGGACCTGACCAATCTGACCTGGGGGAATTTCTTCCTGAAAAATCTTCTGCCGGTCACCCTGGGAAATATCGTGGGCGGAGGCCTGTTCGTGGGCTGTTCTTACTGG
>CAMNJK010000107.1 GCA_946541435.1 uncultured Bacillota bacterium | reverse complement strand
GATCTTCAGGGATCCTAAGCATTCTTTTACAGTAGACATACCTGAGGAAGTGCTGAATTTCAACGCCGAAGTGCTGGAGGTTAGAAACGGGAGTCTGTTGGTATCCTTCATCAGTACACCGGATATATTCACGCCGCCGTTTACAGGACAATGTGTGGTCCGTGTAAATCCACAAATTCTGAAAGAAGAAGTTAAGGCTGGCGATACTGTCCGAGTCTGGTTCGACGGTCTGGTGCAGGAAATCTATCCGCCGATCCTTCCAAATGTATACCGGGTCGTGAAGGAGGAACAGGAGCCGGCGGAACCCGAACCGTCCGAAACAAAGGCCGGGACTCAACGGTAAGATGGTTTTACTCTTACTGCAGCGTTTGACGTTTCGTAAACTGCTAATTGTAAATATGTGACAGCACTTGTCATTGACAGATAATCTCCCCCTATTTTTGGCAGTATTGCGAATCGATAGAATAAAATATGTGGATTTGCAATATTATTGTGCAAGGACTATATGGAAAAGTTGCATAAAAAGCATTTTACATTTGGGATGGTGCTTGCGATTCTTATGGCGATTTTGTTTGCTCCCCCGGCATTTGCCGGCTGGGAAGGCGGCCCCGGCCACTGGTGGTGGAGGAATTCCGACGGGTCCTATCCACACGACGGAGCGGCGACCATCGACGGCGTGAGGTATGTTTTTGACAGCAATGGATATGTCAAGGAGAATGCCTGGACCCAGATGAGCAATGGCAAGTGGTATTATTCTCTGGAAGGCGGTGCCATAGCGAGGAATCAGTGGGTTGGCGACTATTATTTAGGCAGTGACGGCTATATGCTGGTAAATACCGTTACGCCGGACGGCTATAATGTCGGTGCCGATGGAAGATGGATCGGTGCAGGTCAGAATTCGAATAAGTATCAGGAATATTGGTACATAGATGGCGATTATGACAATCGTGACCAGACGGGCTACCGTGATACGCATCGTGTAGACATGCACGTGTACTTAAGCGGAGGCTGGGACGGCTGCATTATCGAGTTCGCGCTCTACGATATTACAGGTACCGGATACGATCTGTATGATAAGTATAATCCGAACGGAGATCGTCTGGTGTGCTCTACATCAGATGGCTACAACTGGACCGCCACCAGCACGTTCTGGGGCGACACCTTTACGTTTACCTATGACGGACACGATACGATTAAACTCAAGTGGAGAAATACCACCTGGGGCGGAGGCAACATGACCTTCAAGAGAAGAGGCGGCGGCGGAGCCGGCTGATATGAAGACTGCGGCGGGGGCTCCGGTGATATAAAGGCCGCGGCCCTTGACGAAATGACACGGATGACCCTGCTAAAACTGAAGAATAGTTCTTACATAGCGGCGATGAGCATTGTAACTTCATCGCCGCTGTTTTTGTACCCTTTTTACCTAATCTGAAGGAGGAACTCAAATTTATGTCCAAACTTGTCATTGCCGAGAAGCCCTCGGTCGCCCAGTCCCTGGCCCGCGTCATCGGTGCCACGAAACGTCAGGACGGGCATCTCGAAGGCAACGGTTACCTGGTCAGTTGGTGTGTCGGCCACCTGGTGGAGCTCTCCGCTCCGGAGCGTTACGACGAGCGTTTTGCCAAATGGCGCCTGAGACACTGGTGCCTGACACTGTTAAATTTGCCCAGGGCTTCCTGCCGGATATCATCAGCACGGACCTCTCCGTCAAATCGGTCTACGCACCGGGAAAGGTCTTTTCCCTGCCCTTCATCATGTCCAAGTACATTGCCCTTGGAATGGAGATCCCCGAGATCATCCGCAGGGTAACCACCAATCCCGCACGGGCGCTTGGGGAAGAGAAGGAACTGGGAAGCCTTATGGAAGGGACCTGCGCCGATATCGCGATCCTGAGAGTCGTGGACAAGCCGGTGGAATTCGTGGATTTTGCAGGCGATTCCATCCACGGAGAAAAGCTGTTCCGCACGGAAATGACCATCCGGGAAGGCCAGACCGCCTTTCGGCTGGTCTATTTGTTCATTGCATCGATCCGCAGCGCGGTATACAGCAGCGAGGCATCCCGGAAGCGTCTGGGATCAAGGCCGCAGCGGTCCCGGATCCGCCTGAGGTGATACTGCACCGTGTTGACATGCTGAAAACCGCGGTCTGCCGTCTGCTTCAGCGACATTTCACACGCGAAGTACAGGTTCAGCAGATCTTTATCTCCCTGATCTAGTCCTTTCAGACATTTTTCCATATATGTCTTGGCTGCGTGCTCCGAAACGCTGCCGAGAAGGATCTCCAGGCGGATGGATTCGTAGGAAGCGAAATTCTCCCCTGTCTCCAGACTCTGGAGGGCCAGCTTTGCCGCCTGGAAGGACAGGTCCTGGCGTGACAGCCGCCTTGCGGAGCCGATGCCTGCCCGAATATCCTCCGGCCAGTCAGCTGCCAGCGCCCGCAGGGCCTTCTCCCAGCGCGCGCTGTCCCGTTCTTTCACTATCAGGACATACTCGTCCGGAAAGCGGTAAGCATACAGACAGCTGCCCAGCCGCTTCGTCACATTCTGCGCCGCTGCTTCGATCGCGGACAATGTATGCACATGCGACTCTTTCAGCTGGATGACCATGGCCCTCCACTGTTCCGCCTTGTCCGACAGTCCGTTCCGCTCCAGCACTTCTGACACAAATTCCGGATTTACCGGTTCGCGGTCGATGAGCGCGCGGACCAGATATCCCGTCTGTGTGCGGGTATCGTAATTCCTGGAATCGATCTCATGCTCCCGCAGCAAAAGAAGCGTGATGCGCTGCGCCAGGTCAGCGTATTTCTGCACTTCCTCCGGTTCCCCGGTGATTCCGATGACGGCGACGGTGCTTCCGTGAAAGCGTATGGGCATATTGATACCCTGGCGCATGCTGTTCAGCGTATCATCCTGGCCGATGACGATGACCTGCCCGCTCTGCGCAGCATTGTGCCCTCCGAAATGGTATTCCCCGACACGTGCCGGATCGGTACTGGCGCTGATGCGCCCCTGGATATCGATAAAGTTAATGTCATGGCTGCAGATCGTCTTTAACGTATCCACGATCTGCTGTGCCAGCTGGTTCCGAATGCGCGCAGGCATGGCTTCCCTCCGCTCGTCTGATAAGACAAATATTGAAATATATATCTGAATAATATTGTTGTATCTAACATACACTAAAAATGCCGTGAATGATAGACTTTACATGAACAAAAAAGAAATTTGCAGGCGACACGGCACTTGGTATCACAAACATTTTGCGGGAAATAAGGTACTTGGAACAACAAATCACAGGAGGGGACAGATCATGAGATTTCTTTTTGCTTCTGATTCATTCAAGGGCACGCTTTCAAGCGGGCAGACGGTCCGGCTGCTGGCAAAGGCTGCAAAAGAGGTTTTCGGCGACATCGAGTACAGCGGTGTTCCGGTGGCCGACGGCGGAGAGGGCACCACGGATGCGGTCGTGACTGCGGAGAATGGTGAGTGGATCACCACTGATGTCTGCGGTCCGATGATGGAGAAGGTCACCGCCCGCTACGGAAAACTGGACGGAAACCGGGCTGTCATCGAGATGGCGGCTGCTTCCGGGCTGCCCCTGGTCCCTCTGGACAAACGGAATCCCCTGCTTGCAACCAGCTACGGCACCGGCGAACTGATCCGCCATGCGCTGGACCAAGGGTTCACCGATATCTCTATCGCCATCGGCGGCAGCGCGACCAATGATGGCGGCATGGGATGTGCCCGGGCGCTGGGCGTGCGTTTCCTGGACAGCGAAGGCCGGGAGCTGGACGGCCGGGGTGAGGACCTTGAAAAGGTCAGTGTCATCGATGTCTCCATGCTGGATCACCGTATTCCCTCCACGAAGATCACGGTCATGTGCGATGTGACCAACCCGCTGTGCGGTGAAAACGGCGCGACCTGGACCTTCGGCGCCCAGAAGGGCGCAACGCCGGAAATGCAGGCGCGGCTGGAAGCCGGAATGGTGAACTACCGCGACGTGATCCGCAGCCAGTTCGGCATCGACCCCGATGCGATCAAAGGCGCAGGCGCGGCAGGCGGCCTGGGCGCAGCGCTGATGGTGTTCCTCGGCGGCGAGATGAAATCCGGCATCGACACAGTGCTTGACCTGATCGGCTTCGACAGGCGCCTGGAAGGCACAGACCTGGTAGTGACCGGGGAAGGCCGCACCGACTGGCAGAGCTGCTTCGGCAAGGTGATGCAGGGCGTCGGAGAGCGGGCTGCCCGGAAGGGGGTCATCGCCGTGGGACTCAGCGGCTCCCTGGGGAGAGACGCCGCGCAGATCTTTGACCACGGCATCGCTTCTCTGATGACCACCGTGGACGCGCCCATGCCGCTTGAGGAAGCGCTGGGACGTGCAGAGGAACTCTACTATCTGGGCGCAGTCCGCATGTTCCGCTTCATCAAGGCGGGTATGGATCTGAAAAAGTAAAGGGGGAAAAACAACATGTATGACTTCACCACCATCGGGGCAGCTGCAGGCCTCGCCATCGCGATCGTACTTATTATCCGCAAATTCCATCCTGCTTACAGCCTGATCTTCGGCGCCCTGGTGGGCGGCATCATCGGAGGCGGCGGCCTGGCCATCACTGTGAGCACCATGGTGGGCGGCGCGCAGAGCATGATGTCCTCCGTTCTGCGCATCATGACATCCGGCATTCTCGCCGGCGCCCTGATCAAGACCGGCTCCGCCCAGAAGATCGCAGAGACCATCGTGGACAAGATGGGAGAGCGGCTGGCACTGGCCGCCGTCGCTCTGGCAACAATGATCATCTGCGCTGTCGGCGTGTTCGTCGATATCTCCGTGATCACCGTGGCGCCCATTGCCCTCGCCATCGGCAAGCGGGCAAAGCTGAACAAGCAGAGCCTGCTGCTGGCCATGATCGGCGGAGGAAAGGCAGGAAACATCATTTCCCCCAACCCCAACACCATCGCGACCTCCGAAGCCTTCGGCGTGGATCTGACATCTCTGATGCTCAAGAACATCGTCCCCGCCCTGTTCGCACTGGTCATGGCGATCCTTCTGTCCACCTTCCTCTCGAAAAAGAAGGACGGCCTTGAAGTCATGCAGAGCGACATCGAGAGCAGCGGCGCAGCACTGCCCGGATTTTTCCAGGCTGCCGCAGGTCCGCTTGTGGTCATCATCCTGCTTGCGCTGCGTCCCATCGCAGGCATATCCATCGACCCGCTGATCGCCCTTCCCGTGGGAGGACTTACGAGCATGCTGGTCACAGGAAAGATCCGGGATCTGGTCGCCATCACTGACTTCGGTCTTTCCAAGGTCGCAGGCGTTTCTATCCTGCTGATCGGCACCGGTACGATTGCCGGCATCATCAAGGCTTCCGCGCTTCAGTATGACGTCATCAACCTTCTGGAGAAGATGAACATGCCTGCATTCGTGCTGGCACCGCTGGCCGGCATCCTGATGGCCGGGGCTACTGCCTCCACCACCGCCGGTGCGACGATCGCCTCCCAGACTTTTGCGCCTACGCTGATCGCACAGGGCGTGCCAGCCCTGGCAGCCGCTGCAATGGTCCATGCCGGCGCGACTGTCATCGATTCTCTTCCGCATGGCTCCTTCTTCCACGCCACCGGCGGCAGCGTCAATATGAGCATCGGAGACAGAATGAAGCTGATTCCTTTCGAAGCCTGCGTCGGTCTGACTGCCACGCTGATGAGTGTTGTAATGTTCCTGATCCTTGGGTAAAGCAAACCGGAAACAGAACCATATGAATGTAACCAGCGGTTCCGGTTCTCTCTCCGGGCTCCGAACGAGGACGCCATCGCCGCCCTGGTGG
>CAMNJK010000106.1 GCA_946541435.1 uncultured Bacillota bacterium | reverse complement strand
TCCCTGATGCGGGTCGTGGACGGCAATCTGCCTGACCGGATCAACATGCTCCGGGTGGGCGAAGGGATCCTGCTGAACTATGATCTGCCCCATCTCTATGGATACGACATCGAGGGCATGTATCAGGATGCCTTCCGGCTCCGGGCAGAGGTCATCGAGGTCAAGGACAAGCCCACCCATCCGGTGGGAGAGATCGGCTTCGACGCTTTCGGACATCAGGTCCAGTACGAAGACCGGGGCATCCGCAGGAGAGCCCTGCTGGGGATCGGCAAGTGCGATTACGGGGATCCGTCGGAGCTGGTCTGCCTGGAAGAAGGGGCGGAAGTGCTGGGCGCCTCCAGCGACCATACCATCCTGGACGTGCAGGACGTGAAGCGGAACCTGCACGTGGGTGACATCATTGAATTCACCGTCAAATACGCGACCATCGTGTATCTGACCAACTCAGCGAACATCGAGAAAGTTTACATCTAAGGAGTGACAACAATGGAAAAGAAACAACCGAATGGCCTGGCTTTGCTGCCGATCATCGTATTTCTGGTGGTCTATCTGGGCAGCGGCATTTACTACGAGTACATCAACCCGGTGGAGGGCGGCATGGGCTTCTACGTCATGTCCGTCGTGGTATCCTTCATGGTGGCCCTGGCGGTGGCTTTCGTGCAGAACAAGGACATGAGTTTTGACGAGAAGATCGCGGCCTGCGCCAAGGGGATCGGCGATGACAACATCACCATCATGCTGTTCATCTTCCTGCTGGCAGGCGCTTTCAGCGGTGTGGCCAGCGCATCCGGCGGCGCGGAGAGCACGGCCAACATGCTGCTGGACATCGTACCCGGCGGGTTTGCCATCCCGGGTCTCTTCATCATCGCCTGCGTGATCTCCATGGCCATGGGTACCTCCTGCGGGACCATTTCCGTGCTGACCCCCATCGCGGTGAACGTGGCAACATCGGCGGACCTGAATCTGGCCATGTGCGTGGCTACCATCGTCGGCGGTTCCATGTTCGGTGACAACCTGTCCTTCATCAGCGATACCACCATCGCGGCCACCAAGACCCAGGGCATCGCCATGAAGGAAAAGTTCAGAGCCAACTTCCGGATCGCTCTGCCGGCGGCCATCGCCACCCTGATCCTGCTGGTCATCATCTGCCTGCGCTCCAGCGGAGTGGAGCTGGGTCATTTTGACTTCAACGTCCTGCAGGCCATTCCGTACTTCGCGGTTCTGATCGCGGCCCTCTGCGGCATCAACGTGTTCATCGTTCTGGGATGCGGCGCCATCCTGTCCATGATCATGGGCCTGATCACCGGTTCCCTGACGGTCAGCTCAGCGCTGAGCGCCATGGGTGAAGGAACCTCCGGCATGTTTGAGACCATGATCGTGGCCATCCTGGTGGCAGCCATCGGCGCCCTGATGAAGGAGTCCGGCGGTTTCGAGTTCATCCTGGGGCTGATCCGGCGCGGTTTCAAAACCCGGCGGGGCGGTGAGCTGGGCATCGGCATCCTGGTCTCCATCATGGACATCGCCACAGCCAACAACACCATCGCCATCGTCATGGCGGGTCCCCTGGCCAAGAACATCAGCGAAGAGTTCGATGTTTCACCGGCCCGGACCGCATCCATCCTGGACATCTTCTCCTGCATCTGGCAGGGCATCATCCCTTACGGCGCCCAGCTGCTGATCGCGGCGGGCCTGGCAGGCATCGGCAGCATCACCATCGTGCCTTTCCTGTTCTACCAGGGATTCCTGCTGATCGCGGTGCTGGTATCCATCCTGTTCAAGCGGGATAAGAAGGCGTAAGGCGCAAAGGCTGGCGTCGGGTCCGGCAACGATTGAGGAGAAATCCAATGATGTGATTTCTTTGATCAAGAGCTTTGTTTGCAGCAGAACGAGAATGATTCGTATTCTCGTTCTGTTTTTTGTGTTTATTTTTCAGCAGTGTTTTACTGTGGAACAGTTCAAAGTTGAGAATTCGGAAGTCACAGGTGAGCCGGTTGTACCGGTCGGTGGTTATCGTTACCAATGATGCACGCAAACACATCCGAAATGAAAACTGAAAAATCGTTATAGAATGGAATGATAATGGAATGATAGGAATAAAAGTGGTTGACATGTGGAATTTTGGATGTTATGATTTGATAACAAAAAGGAAAACCCTTTGAGAAGAGGGGGACTTGTGAATGTCTTGGGATAAACGCGAAGCAATTTGGATTATGGGATTATAATGGAAAGGCTGGTGCTGACATGTTGACGATGACAGAGATGAGAGAACTGAAGCGACAGCTTGGGCTGACCAATGAGGATGTGGCGGAGATAACAGGGGTTTCGTTGTCCACGATACAGAAAGTGTTTGGCGGAACGGTGAAGGCACCCCGGCGCGGGACGCTTGAGAAACTGTCAGAAGGCTTTGAGAGGTATGAAGCGCAGCGACACAGGGAGATTGGCGAGGGAAGCGCTGGCGATTCTGTCGGTCAGCACGCCGGATCTTTCGAAGAAGAAATCAAGAAGGGAAAATCTGCAGATCACGGGATGCTCCGGGAAACAGCGTTTCGATACTCTGCAGGGGAGAAGTTGTGGAACCAGGAATCTGATGTTGTGAATCCGGATCGATACGGCGGACGAGGAAAAGGGCAGGGCGAATATACCCTGGAGGATTACTATGCCTGGCCCGAGGAGGAGCGGGTCGAACTGATCGACGGCCGGATCTATAGCATGACCGCGCCCTATGTGAAACATCAACTTATCATTGTGGATATCATGGAACAGTTTCTTGTCTGTCGGAGAAAACACGGAATGACCTGCCTGCTCCTGGTATCTCCCGTGGATGTACAGCTGGATATGGACGACCGGACCATGGTCCAGCCGGATATCGTGATTCTCTGTGACCTGGCGAAGAATATCAATCGGTGTATCTACGGCGCGCCGGACTTCGTTTTGGAAGTGCTGTCTCCATCAACACGATCAAAGGACAAACTGCTGAAGCTCCACAAATATTATGCGGCGGGGTGCAGGGAGTACTGGATCGTGGACCCGGAGACGATGACCGTGGATGTCCATGACTTCGAGCACGAAGAGTTGAATATGCATTACACCTTTGATGATCAGGTGCCCGTCCGCATTTCTGAAGGGAAATGCACCATCGATTTTTCCCGGATCCGGGACAGTCTGCAGAAGTTCATGCGTTGACATCACATTTGTTTTCTAATATAATACCTATTTGACCGATGCTTCTCACCGGGACTTATTTGCGTGCATTTTGAGGCGCGGGACCGGCCAGCTTTTGCAGGCGGGAACCATCTGGATCCGGGGGAATCAGACATCGGAATAAGATTACACAAAAAGAAGGAGAGTTGATCAATGGCTGAGATCATGGGCGAAGAAATCATTCTGACGAAAGAAGGGTATGACAAAATCGTCGCGGAGCGCGAGGAACTGGTATCTGTAAAGCGTGCTGAAGTGGCGGCTAGAATAAAAGAAGCGATTTCCTACGGAGATATTTCTGAGAACGCGGAGTATGATTCCGCGAAGAACGAGCAGGCGGAACTGGAAGAGCGGATCATCTATCTGGACAACATGATCCGGAAGGCCAAGATCGTCCAGGACGAGGACGTCAAGGGCGACACCGTCGGCATCGGCCTGAAGGTCTGCGTTACCAACGTTGAGACAGGCGATGAGCAGGAATTCAGCATCGTGGGCGCGACAGAATCCGATCCGTTCAACGGAAAGATCACCACAGAATCAGCAGTGGGAAATGCCCTGCTGGGACACAAGAAAGGCGACACCGTCGCCATCGAGATCCCGGGCGGCACCATTACCTATAAGATCACCAAGATCAGCAAGTAAGGGCAGGAGGAAAACAATGCATTGGTCAGATAAGATCGCAGACAGAGTTATCAAGAGAAATCCGGACAAGGAAGAGTACGTTTGCGCTGCGGGCATCAGCCCGTCCGGCTCCATTCACATCGGCAACTTCCGTGACATCGCGACAGCGCTGTTCGTTTGCCAGGCCATCGAGCGCAAAGGCAAGAAAGCCCGTCTCCTTTTCTCATGGGATGAGTATGACAGATTCCGGAAGGTTCCGGTGAATGTCAGCGCCGTGGATCCGGAGAACAAGTTCGAAGAGTGCATCGGCCTGCCGTACAAGGATGTTCCCAATCCCTTCGGCACCGAGGAGACCGACTACGCGGATTACTTCGAGAAGGAGTTCATGCGCTCCATCGATAAGTTCGGCATCACCATGGACTACCGCTATCAGGCGGACATGTACCGCAGCGGCAAATACGTGGAACACATCATCACCGCGCTGAAGAAGCGGGGCGAGATCTTCGATATCCTGGACAGCTTCCGGACACAGGATGCCCAGCCGGGTGAGCGTGAGGCTTACTATCCGGTCAGCATCTTCTGCCCCCACTGCGGCAAGGATACCACCAAGATCACATCCATCAACGATGACTGCACCGTGGCGGAATACGAATGCGAATGCGGACACAAGGGCACATTTGATTTCACCAAGGATTTCAACTGCAAGCTGGCCTGGAAGATCGACTGGCCCATGCGCTGGATGTACGAGGGCGTAGACTTCGAACCCGGCGGCAAGGACCACGCCAGCCCGGGCGGATCCTATGACACCAGCCGTGTCATCAGCAAGAAGATCTTCGGCTACGAGGCGCCGGTCTTCGTGGGTTACGAGTTCATCGGCATCAAGGGAACCACCGGCAAGATGTCCGGTTCCTCCGGCCTGAACCTGACCCCGGAAACACTGCTGAAGCTGTATGAGCCGGAGATCATCCTGTGGCTCTACTCCAGATCCGAGCCCCAGAAGGCATTCAACTTCTGCTTCGACGACGAGATCCTGCGGCAGTATTTTGAGTTCGACAAGAAGTACAACCAGTACATCGACGGCACAGCCAACGAGCACGACCGCCAGGTCATGGAGAACTGTCTCATGTTCGGACCGCGGATCAAGACCGTGCCCATGTCCCTGCTGGTACAGCTGGGTTCCATCGTCGACTTCAACATCCCCATGATCGAGACGGTCTTCGAGAAGATCGACCAGCCGTATAAATATGAAGACTTCAAGGACAGACTGGACCGCGCCCAGTACTGGCTGAACGAGTGCGCGCCGGAGAACGCCAACAAGCTGCGTAAGACCCGTGACTGGGAGACCTACAACAGCCTGGACGAAAACGGCAAGAAGGAAATCGAGATCCTGTACAATTACCTGGCAAACGAAGATTACGACATGGATGAGCTGAACGCAGAGCTTTACGCCATCCCCAAGAAGATCTTCGGCGAGGATGCGGAGAACCTGAAGAAGCTGCAGGGCGCGTTCTTCAAGAGCGTCTACAAGATGCTGATCGATAAGGAACGCGGACCCCGGCTCTACCTCTTCCTCTATGCCATCGACAAGGAGCGGTTCCTGCCGCTGCTGGACTTCTCCTATCCGCAGACAGAAGAAGAGAAGGCTGCGGATGCTGCCGCAAAGGCTGGCCCGGCCGAGGAAGCGAAGCCGGAGAGAGTCTACGGCGATCCGGATCCGGTGGCGCCCATTACAGAGCCCACTGTTTCCATCGACGACTTCTTCAAGATGGACCTGCGTGTCTGCAAGGTGCTGAAGTGCCAGGAGATCCGCAAGGCCCGCAGCAACTTCAAGCTGACCCTCTTTGACGGCATCAAGGAACGCGTCATCGTTTCCAGCCTCAAGGGCGAGTATGAGCCGGAGGAACTGGTAGGCAAGAAGATCATCGTTGTGGCCAATCTGGAGCCCGCGCGTCTGACCGGCGTAGAATCCGAGGGCATGCTGCTGGCGGCGACCAACAGCGCCTGCGGCTG
>CAMNJK010000105.1 GCA_946541435.1 uncultured Bacillota bacterium | reverse complement strand
CTCTGAAAGGAGAATCTGTTCCGGATACGTCGTGGTGGTCTCTTCCCATCATGACCGGACCGATCTTGCCTTCTCTGACCAGCTTGTTAAAGGCCAGACCGATGTCTCTTCTTCCTTCGGCATCCTGGTAGAGGATCCTGGCCTGGGTGCCGACCACCAGCTTGTTCTTCTCGGCGTCTCTGATCCAGATCCAGTTGTCTCTGTCCTGACCGCGGCGATTGGGATCGATGACCTCCATGGCCGCATGGTCTGTGGCCCGCAGGTCTTCCGGCTTGCCGGACAGGCATACCCAGCGGAAGGGGCCGTAGCCATAGTCGAACAGGACCGGACCCATGATGTCTTCCACGTAGGAGGGCCAGATGAAACCGTCTTTGTCGTCATAGCCGTTCTTGGAGATCTCCTTGACGCCGGCATCGTACATGGCCTTCATGAAGGAGTTGCCGTAGTCGAAGAAGTAGGTTCCCTTCTCGGTCAGGGCCTTGATCGCTTTATAATGTCTGTGCAGTGTCTTGTCCACTTCCTCACAGAACTTCTCTCTGTCTTCGTGAAGCATGGCCGTTCTCTCTTCGAAGGTCATGCCCACCGGGCAGTAGCCGCCGTTGTAGACGTTGTGGCAGGAGGTCTGGTCGGACAGCAGGTCGATATGGAAATCTCTCTTCACTGCCTCTTCCAGCAGGTCGACGATGTTGCCGTGGTAAGCGATGGAGATGGATTCCTTTGCGGCCAGCTTTTCCGCGGCCACCCTGAAGATCTCGTCCAGGTCATCGCTGACGGTGTCCACCCAGCCCTGGCTGTGTCTTGTCTCGATTCTGGAAGCGTCAACTTCGGCGAAGATGCCTACAGCACCCGCGATATTGGCTGCCTTGGGCTGGGCGCCGCTCATGCCGCCCAGTCCGGAGGATACGAAGGTGTGTCCTGCCAGATCGCCGTCTTCCGGAACGCCCAGTTCCTTACGGCCGGCGTTGAGGATGGTGTTGAATGTGCCGTGTACGATGCCCTGGGGGCCGATGTACATCCAGCCGCCGGCTGTCATCTGTCCGTAGTTGGCAACGCCCATCTGCTCAGCCACTTCCCAGTCATCCAGATTGTCGTACATGCCGATCATCATGGCGTTGGTGATGATGACCCGGGGCGCTTCCGGCTTGGACGGGAAGAGTCCCAGGGGATGTCCGGATTCCACCACCAGTGTCTGTTCGTCTGTCATGACTTCCAGGTACTTCTTGATCAGTCTGTACTGGAGCCAGTTCTGGCAGACCTGACCGGTCTCTCCGTAGGTTACCAGTTCATAGGGATAGAGGGCTACTTCAAAGTCCAGGTTGTTGTCGATCATGACCTGAAAAGCCTTGCCTGCCAGGCAGTTGCCCTTGTATTCATCGATGGGTTTGCCGTAGAGGCGGCCTTCCGGACGGTATCTGTAGGCATAGACTCTGCCGTAGGTCTTCAGTTCTTCCATGAACTCCGGCGCCAGGGTCTCATGCAGTTCTTCCGGGACATAGCGGAGAGCGTTCTTCAGGGCGATCTTTGTCTGCGCCTTGGTCAGGCGGAAGCCTCTGTCCGGCGCCCGCCGGATGCCTTCCTGGAACTTGGGATACTCGGGCAGCTCATTGCCCAGCTTGATGGTCATCGCGTTTGCGATCGCTTTGTTATCCAACATGTCTCTTTCCTCTCTATCAATTACTTCAGTTTTACGACTTTCTCTACGACATCAATGATCTCGCCGCTCTTGACGATCTCGTCAAACTTGGCCAGCTCGCCGATCATGATGATATCTTCTTCGATGGGGTCTGCAAACTTGCGGATGTAGTCATATGCTGCTCTTGTCGCGGGCGCCAGATTCTTGATGCCGTCCTGTCCCAGTTCTTCTCTGAGCCAGATGGCCTGTGCCGCCGCGGACAGCTCGATGCCGATGACCTTCTGGGCATTGTCCAGAACCATGGCCGCGGTACGTGCCGCTGTGGTTCCCATGGAGACGTGGTCTTCCTGGTTTGCCGATGTGGGGATGGAGTCCACGCAGGCCGGATGGTCATAGATCTTGTTCTCGGAAACCATGGATGCCGCTGCGTACTGGGCGATCATGTATCCGGAATGCAGTCCGCCGTGCTTGGTCAGGAATGCCGGAAGTCCTCCGGAAATGGCCGGGTTGACCAGGCGCTCGATCCGGCGCTCGGAAACGTTGGCCAGCTCGGAAAGGGCGATCTTCAGGAAGTCGAATGCCAGAGCCATGGGCTGTCCGTGGAAGTTGCCGCCGGAGATGACTTCATCATCATCCGGGAAGACCAGCGGGTTGTCTGTGACCGCATTGATCTCTCTGGCAACGATGTCGCGTACGTAATAGATCGCGTCTCTGGAGGCGCCGTGGATCTGCGGGGCGCATCTCTGGGAATAGGGATCCTGTACTCTGGTCTCATGCAGCCACTTGGCGTTCTCGGAACCGTTCAGCAGCTTGTTCAGGTTCTCCGCTTCCACGATCTGGCCTCTCTGGCCGCGGATCTCATGGACTTTGTAATCATATGCCTTACGGATGGCCTTCTGGGCTTCACCGGTCATAGCCACCGCGATATCCGCGATCTTCAGCAGTTTCATGGCATCCCAGAGTACGTTCAGTCCGACTGCGGTCATCATCTGGGTACCGTTGTTGAGGGCCAGGCCTTCCTTGGCTGCCAGTTCCACCGGCTTGATGCCTGCCGCCTTCAGGGCTTCCTTCGCTTCAATGATCTCACCCTTGTATTCCACCATGCCCTCGCCGATCAGGCCCAGCGCGATACAGGACAGGGGCGCCAGGTCACCGGAGGATCCAACGGAACCCTTCTCCGGAACGATGGGGTGGATCCCCGCGTTCAGCATATCCACCAGGGTCTGTACGGTGGAGAAGCGGATGCCGGAATATCCCCGGCAAAGGTTGTTGCATCTCAGCAGCATTGCCGCGCGGACGTATTCTGTAGGATAAGCGTCTCCCATCGCGCAGGTGTGGCTGATGATCAGGTTTTTCTGCAGCTGCGCAGTTTCCTCAGGAGAGATCGCCACGTTCTCAAATTTACCGAAACCGGTGGTCAGGCCGTAGATGACAGCGCCTTCTTCCAGCTTTCTCTCAACGTACTCCCGGGATTTGTTCATCGCCTCTTTCGCTTCTCCGGCGATGATGACATGCTCTCCTTCTCTGCAGACTCTGATGACTTCTTCGATCAGCAGATCTTTGCCATTAATGATGATTGCCATATTGTCCTCCTTTACCTTACCGCGTTTCCCCTGAGCTTACCCTTTGCCCCGCTTTCGTGAAACGGCGAACGCCCCTTTGATCCAGCTGTCTTCCGGCGTTCCCGTCCGTTTTCTATTTATACATATTAATTGTACCAAAACGAAATGTTCATGACTATAGGTTTAACAAAATTTGGCAGCTCACTGCAGTGATAAAGCGCTATAACAGAAAAGAGACGCCGCGGAGATACGGCGTCTCTTGTTTTCTTCATGCAAAAGCTGGTCACGGTCCGGTCCCGGATCTCAGCAGAGGACCTCCGCCACCTTCTTCAGCTCTTCCACGATGCCGATGTGCTGCGGGCAGGCGTCTTCGCAGGCGCCGCACTGAATGCATTCCGTGGCCCGCTTTTTCCCGTGGCCATCCACGGCGAAGCTCATCTTGCCTTTGGCAAATTCCACGTTGTCATAAAGGTTCACGATGTTCATGGCCTCAAAGGATCCGGAGATCCCGATCTCGTTGGGGCAGACTTTGGCGCAGTAATCGCAGGCGGTGCAGGGGATGATGGGGATCCTGTCCAGCTCTTCCTTCGCCGCAGCCAGCACCTGCCTTTGCTCTTCGGTCAGTCCGCCGAATCCCTTCATGACCTTCAGGTTGTCCTGCATCTGCTCTCTGCTGCTCATGCCGGACAGGACGGTGAGCACGCCCTCCAGGTCCGCGCAGAACCGCAGGGCCCAGGACGCGCAGGAGCTTTCCGGTTCCGCCGCTTCAAACACGGCCTTGACGGACTCCGGCGGCTCCGCCAGCATGCCGCCCTTCACCGGTTCCATGATGATCACCGGTTTCCCGTGTTTTCTGGCCACTTCATAGCAGGCCCTGCTCTGGACGGTGGGGCTCTCCCAGTCCGCGTAGTTGATCTGCAGCTGCACGAATTCCATGTCCGGGTGATCCCGCAAAATCTGGTCAAGCTCTTCCGCGGTCGAGTGGAAGGAGAATCCCAGATGCCTGATCAGGCCTTCCTCCTTCTTTGCCGCCAGCCAGTTCCAGAGATCGAAATCATCGAAGAACTTCGTCCGGTTCTCTCCCAGGTTGTGCAGCAGATAATAATCGAAATACCCCGCTCCGGTCAGCTTCAGGGACCGCTCGAACTGGGCGTGGGCGTCCTCCGCGGTCTTGCAGTTGATCCAGGCCGCGTTCTTGGTCGCCAGCAGGAAACTGTCCCTGGGGTACCGCTCCACCAGGGCCTGGCGAATGGCGTCCTCGCTGCCTTCATAGGCCCATGCCGTATCGAAGTAATTGAACCCGGCTTCCATGAACATGTCCACCATGTCCTTGACCTGGTCCATATCGAACCTGGGCGGGGACGGCTTCTTTTCTGCAGCCTCCTTCCCGCCAGCCTTTGCTTCGGTCGCTTCCGGTTCCTCCTTCAGCTGGGGGAGCCGCATCAGGCCGAAGCCCAGCTTGCCAACTTTCTCCTCTGGTCTGATCATGTCTTTCTCCTTAAATATATTCTCTCTCCACGTACTCACTGGTGGCCAGCCGCAGGACCGCGCCGTAATCCAGCGTGAAGCGCACGGTGTCGCCTACCTTGTACTCCCGGTCCGATTTGGTGACGTCCAGAATCAGGTGATCGGAGCTGGCGCCCAGCACGTCCACCTTCTCATCCATGGGATGCATGCCGTCCCGGTCGGTATCCTGCTGGCCGATGGCCAGGATGGCTCTTTTGATCCTGCCCCGGTCCTCATAGTAGGGTTTCTGCCCGAAGGCATCCACACCCACTTCGCCGATGGGCAGGGACGGTTTCGTCTTCAGTTCCACGATCTGAGCTTCGCAGAGCAGGGCATCCCCCACCGTGCCCGGCAGATCTTCGCCGTAGGCCGTATCGTTGCCCAGCAGGAAGGCCTCGCCCAGCCGCAGGTTGCTGATCTTGTCCGGCAGCTCGCCCTTATCCACCAGATAGATGGAGCTGGAATTGCCGCCGGAGACCATCTTCAAAGTGATCCCCAGCTTTTGCTCCACCTTCTCCGCGATGGCGCAGAGCACGGACAGGTTGTCGTTCTTGGGGATGATGGCACCGTAGCAGGTCAGGTTGGTGCCCATGCCGAACAGCTCGATATTGGGCATGGCGTGGACCTTGGCCGCGGTCTCCAGGATCTCCTCCTCATTCTCGAAAAAGATGCCTTCTCTGAGATCTCCCAGGTCCACCATGAGAACCACCTTGTGGATCTTGCCCTGTCTGGCCGCTTCCTCCTGCAGGGCCTCGATGGTGACCATCTCGGAATTGAAGCTGATGTCCGCGTACTCCACCACGTCAGCGATCTCGGACATCTGGGGCAGCCGCATCAGCACGCTCTGCTTGCCGCCGGCCCGCACCAGGTCCTGATATTTCTTGATGTTGCTGATCCTGGAATCCGCCAGATAATCCACCCGGGGATGGGAAGCGATCATCTCCGCCACCTTCCGGTCCGCGCAAAGGCACTTGGTCACGATCATCATATCGCATCCGCCGCGGGTCTTGGCGATCTCCGCCACAGCGTCGATATTGCTGTAAAGCTTCTTCATATCAATGATTAATTTCGGGTACATACTGAATCCTCCTCACCGTTTTCCTTACCATATTGCCGGCCGGCTTATCATTGTCCGGCCCGACCTTTTGTCCGGCCTTCCCTGCCGGCGCTACGCTTATTATAAAGCCCGGCGGCGGATTGTTCAAACACTATCGT
>CAMNJK010000104.1 GCA_946541435.1 uncultured Bacillota bacterium | reverse complement strand
CCTACGGAGACTGAGCCTACGGCAACGGAGCCCACTGAAACAGAACCTGCAGAGACCGAGCCGTCAGAGGATCCCATCGACACCGATCCGACAGAGGATCTCACGGATGAGATCGAGACAGAGCCGGAATTCACAGATCCCCTGCCGGAGCCGGAACCCGAAGAACCGGAGAACACAGCGGACGACCGGGTGATCGTCAATGCCGATGGAACCATCAGAAGCTGGGGGACCACCTGTGAGATCAAAGTGGAAGGCGGCAGCACCCTGGTGCTGGACGCCAGCGACGCGAGCATCTCCAGCGGCTATTTCCCCCAGGCAGAGGATCAGGTCATCATCGCCTATGATGAGTCCGACCTGAAGCTTCTGGACATCCAGCTGGTCTACCGCCCGGCGGAAGCAGAGGAAGCGCCGGAAGAATAGGACCAGGACCAGGCATATCAAAACCCCGGGATCGGAACCCCGGGGTCGTCCTGCTGTTTCGTCTGATCCCAGCTGTCACACCTATTGCTTCATAAAGGCCGCGTCGTACCAGGCCATGATGCGCCGCAGCAGGGGCTCATGCACATCGAAGGAAACCTCGCCGATGGAGGCGATGGGCAGGACCTTTGGCGACGTACCGCTGATAAAAGCAGAATCGAAGGAAGCGATCTCCGATGCGGGGATCGCTTTTTCGTGCAGCGCGATGCCCTGCTCCCGGAGGATCTCGATGATCTTGCCCCGGGTGACCCCGGGAAGAACCTGATGCAGGGGAGAAGTGTAGACTTCCCCGTCCCGGATAAAGAAGATGTTGGAACGGCTGCCCTCGGTGATCAGACCGGCCCGGTCCACCAGGATCACTTCGTAGAGATCCTGTTCCCGGATGGCCCGGTCGGTGGCGTCCCGCAGAGCCTGGTCCATCATTTTCACGTTGGGGTTCTTCCGCTCTCCATGGAAGAGGGCGGTCCGGACACCCTGCGCATACTGGTCGGCAGAAGGATAGTGGGTGGGGTTCATGTAGAGGATCCCGTGGCCCGTCACATCCACCTCCAGCTTCAGATTGTGGTCCAGGATCTGGCCTTCCTCCGCCAGGGTCCGGATGCTCTCCTGCAGGTCCTCGCAGGTGAAGGGCACAGCCATGCCGATGCTGCCCAGAGAGTTCTCCAGGCGGCGGAAGTGTTCCGGCAGGAACTGGGGCCTGCCGTCCGTCAGCCGGATGACTTCATAGATGGAGGGCATGTCCAGACCGCCCTTCATGATCACGGACTGGAAGCTGCGGATCATGTCCCGGATGGAATCCTCGATCTCTTCCATGGGGATCTGATCGTAATAAAAGATCAGGTAGATCTGGCCGTCGCGGCTGAGCTGGCGGATGCCCCGGACCTTGATGCCCAGGTCTGCCGCCGCGTCGATCAGCCTGCCGGTCATTTCCTGCAGGAAGGCGTCGGATCTGGCGCTGCCGGTGGAGCCTTCGCTGATGGTCCTGGCATGGGTGTCCAGTTTGAGGATCATGTTGATCCCGGATGAAGTATCCTCAGCCTTGAGAAAACGGCCCGGGCTGCCATACCGGGAAATGGCCCCGGCGGCCTCCGCCCGCTTGGCGGAGTAGAGCTTTCTGACCCGGCGCAGGTTCTCCTGGTAGCAGCCCGTCTGCATGAAGCGGGCCAGGGTCAGCTGCTCTGTCTTCGAACAGGTCTGGTCGTAATTCTTCCGGAAGGTCTCGTAGAGGTCTGCCATCTTCCGGGGCAGGACCATGTAGCTGATCCGGACCGCGGGGAAGAGGGTCAGGCTGAAGGTGCCGATATAGACCACCCGCTGGCCGCCGTCCAGCCCCTGCAGGGTGGGTACCGGCCGGTCGGGATACATGAGTTCGCTGTTGAAATCATCCTCGATGATGACGCTGTCATTGTCCTCCGCCCACTGCAGCAGCAGTTTTCTGCGGTCTTCCGGCATCACCGTTCCCGTGGGGAACTGGTTCTGGGGACAGACATAGGCAGCGGACCGGATGTTGACCGGCAGCTTTTCGATGACTGCCCCGTCCTCTTTCACCGGAATGCTGCTGATGCTGAAGCCCCAGTCCCGGAAGATATCATTGACCGGCTTGTAGCCGGGATCTTCCGTGCAGACATGCTCGATGTCCATGAGCTTCAGGATCCTGGCCACGTGATTCACCAGCTGCTGCGTGCCGGCGCTGATCACCACCTGTGACTGTGTGCAGATCACGCCCCGGGACGCGTAGAGATAGCGGGCGATCTCCTCCCGCAGGGTAGGCTCTCCCTGACGGTCGCTCTTGGTGAGCAGCAGGTCCGGAGTCTTCCGGAGGACATCGTTCATGCAGTCCGTCCAGGCTTTGAAATCAAAAGAAGCCGGGTCTGTCTTCATGGGGACGGACCGGCTGTGGTCGGCGCCGGCTGCTTCGCTGTTTCCTGTGCGTTTCATCGTGTTATCAATCATGTTATCCGCTGTGCTGGACATGGGTTCACTTCCGTTCTGGCGCGCCGGATTCTTTTGACTTGGCAGGCGGCAGGGCGCGCCGGCTGCCGGATACCAGATACCAGTGTACCACATTCGGCGCGAACTGCACAGGAGGCGTTTACCCTGACGGGATCTCAAGTATTTACCCCAGGGGGATCTCCACCACTTCTGCCATCTTGACCAGGGTCTGCTGGATCTGGGAAGAGATCTCCTCCACCATGCGGGTCTTGATCTCTTCGTTCTTCCCCTGCTCCAGGCTTTCGTAGAAGGCTTCCTTCACGCTGGCGCTGATGTTGTCCATGCGGGAATTGAAGGCGCTCTTGGGCACCAGCCGGCGGACGGGCCGGGGGATATCGGCGGTCAGCATTTTTTCCTGCATCTTGTCCTTGCCCAGGAAGAGGAGGACCACCGACGCGATGATGCCGATCATGATGCCGCTGGGATCCGCGAAGAAGGGCAGGAAGCTGAAGGAGGACATGAGGATGGCCAGCAGGGCCGTCACGATGGAATCGATGAGCAGGGTCATTTCCTTGATGGCGAACATCTCTTTGGCATCCACCTTGATATCGATGTCCGAAACGGACAGATAAGACCTGAGACTCAGGGCGGTGTAGGGCACACGGTGCCGGATACAGATCGGGACCGTATGCTCCTCCAGCTCCTCGATCACCGGCCGCAGCCAGGCGGTGATGGGTCCGGCCAGCAGCTCCCGGGTCCCGTCCTCCTCCAGGAAGGCGCCGATGTCCTGCTGCAGCAGAACGTCAGTATCCGAAAGCCTGGTGATCTCTCCGGATCTCCACTTTTCGAAGATGGGAGGGGCGACCCTGGAAATGATGGGATCCACCAGCACATCCACGGCATTTCTGTAAAGGCTGGTGATGTGTTTGCTGACGATCTCTTCGATGGTATTGGACCTGACCAGCTTTTCCAGATCCTCCTTGAATTCCTTCAGGTCCTCATCGATGCGGCCGCAGTAGGCCAGGCCCTTGGCCACGGAAAACTCCGGATCCGTGGCGGAGATGATGACGCCGTCGGGGAAGACTTCGCTGCACCACTGGCGGATGGCGGGAAGCTTGCTGACGCCGCCGGTCAGGAAGATCAGCTCCGGCTGTCTGCCGGTGATGCCGTCCCGCACGTCCTCCAGGGAGGCGATAAAGACCTGGCGGAAGGACCGTCCGCCCAGCCGGTCGACCTTCTTGTTCACCAGCCGGTCCGCCATGGCCCGGTCCATGGTCAGGGTCAGCTTGACGGGACGGTTATAGTGGAGCACGATGCTTTCCGCGCATTTGTTCCGGCTCCAGTAGTCTTCATCGGAGAAGTATTTTTCCTTGAGCTTCCGGGCGGCGAATTCGGCGTAGGTGCGCCAGGCGTCACTGGCCTCGAACACGGCCTGGATCTTCTTTCGCGAAAGACCTGCGGCTGCCACGGATTCCTCCAGCAGGATCTCATCCATCAGGCCGCCGCCCAGGGCCACTTCGCCCGCGGTCTGCATCTCCACTTCTTTTCCGGCCATGATGTAGGCAAAGTCGGTGGTGGAGGAGCCGATGTCCACCACAAGCACCGGTTTGGACAGGATGTCCACCCCGATCTGCAGGTGTTTTGACTGGCAGGCGCTGACCATGGCGGCCCTGGATTCGGAGATGATCCTGACGGGCGGATAGCCCGCCTGTTCGAAGATCTCCCGGTAGTGCTCCCGGGCATTCCGGTTCCAGCCCGCGGGGCAGCCCACGTAAACGCTGGTGTCTTCGCCCTGGATCAGGCTGCCGCTGCTGTACAGTTCCCCAAGGACACCTGCGGCGAAGCTCTTGATATCCGCCGCGCTGGAGCTGTCTGTCAGGAAGCGGCTCTTGAACCGGATCCGCCGCCGCACGGCGCTGTCCGTATAGCAGGCTTTCTCGCCGATCAGAAGCTCCCCCGAGTTCAGCTGCGCGTAGGCGGTGATGAAACTCTTTTCCCCTGCCACGGGGATCATCTCGGGCGCCACCTGGTCTTCTTTATATAATCTGGCGACTGCGCTTTCCGCATCGCCCAGATCAAATCCAAAAAAACGATCCATTGAATCTTGCTCCTTTTTCTCGCTGCGTCTTCTGACCGCTATTTTGATCCTGCGGAAGCCATGCCCTTGCGCAGCAGATTGCCGTCAGCTACAAGCGCGGGCCGGATGGTTCCGGCGTACTGGCCCGGCATCATGTCGAAGTACCGGGCATTCTCGGGACTGTAATCCACCACCTCGATCTGCTGGCGATGGAGATAGTAGCGGATGGCTTCGATCTTCTCCAGGGCATATTCCGGATCCTGACTGTTGGCAGCCTCCAGCAGATCGGAGAAGAGATCCAGTTCGGAAGAAGAGATCTCCCGGCCTTCGATGAGACCGGCCTCCTCCCGTTTCGCCCACCGCTCCAGAGAGCGGATCTCATCCAGGCTCTGATCCACAGAGAGAATGGCGTTGCGGAAGCTGCGGTAGATCTTCTCCGGATCCGGCAGGGTCTGGGCGTGCCGGGTGGGCTGCTTGGGTTTCCGGCCGGGACGGCCTGCCAGAAGGCCCGCGATCAGCGCGGCGGCAAGTCCCCCCAGAGTCAGTCCCAGGGTGCGCAGGAAGGCGGGATCCTGACCCGCGTCCGCCAGGCCGGTGATCAGGGGCACCAGTGCGATGCCGCAGAGGATCACCCCGGCCGCGACTAGAAGGATCACTGCAAAGCCTGGCCTGCCTTTGCGTTCTTTCGCCTGGGCGGTTTCCCAGATCTTCGTCTCCCCGGCGGTGTCGATCAGGGGCAGGGAAAGCCGGATGGCCTGGGTCATGTACGCTGCCGCGTTCCGCTCCCGTTCGCCGCTGCACTGCTCATTGTAGGTCAGCAGCAGCCGGTCCAGTTCGTTTTCCAGGACGGTGACGGCCTTTTCCGCCTTCCCGGAGGCGGCCAGTTCCGTCAGCAGAGTTTCTTTGTCTTTTTCTAATAATTCGATCATTTTCATAACGCTATTATTATACCTTGAATCGGCGCGGTTGAAAAGCGCTAGCCGCAACTTGAACTGGACACTCTGCCGGCGGCGTGCTACAATGAAACGAAGAAGAACGTGTGTTCCTTGCGGGCGCGGCAGGAGAGAGCGATGGAAGATTATCTGAACAAACTGAATGAAGAACAGCTGGCAGCGGTGACGGCCACCGAGGGGATGGTGCGGGTCATCGCGGGGGCCGGTTCCGGCAAGACCCGGGCCCTGTCCAGCCGGTTTGCCTTTCTGGTCAATGAGATCGGCATCCTGCCGGGCAACATCCTTTGCGTCACCTTCACCAACAAGGCGGCAAACGAGATGCGGCAGCGGATCCACAACCTCACCGGAGACAATGATACGGGATACATCAATACCTTCCACGGCTTCTGCGTTTCCGTGCTCCAGGAGGACAGCCATGTGGTCCAGTATCCCAAGAGCTTCCTGGTGCTGGACAATGCCGACATCGACGCCATGCTCCAGGGCATCTACGAAGAACGGGGGCTGACCCTCCGGGATATGACCTTTGCCCATGCCCGGGA
>CAMNJK010000103.1 GCA_946541435.1 uncultured Bacillota bacterium | reverse complement strand
ATATGAGAACCGAGAGCAGCAACAAAGTATACAACGTCGTAATGACGGCCATGATGATGTGCATCATCATGGTTGCGATCCTGCTCCTGCGGGTACCGATCCCATTCACCCAGGGGTACGTGAATCTCAGTGACGCCATGGTCTTCATGGCAGTCATCATCCTGGGCGTGCGGTACGGGGCAATGGCTGCCGGGTTTGGCAGTCTTCTGGGAGACCTGATGTCCGGATTCGCCATGTGGGCGCCCTGGAGCCTGGGGATCAAGGCCGCCATGGCGGTGATCTTCGGGATGATCATCCAGCAGGCCTGCGCCCACGGGACGGCCAGTGTCCGGAAATACATGACGGTGGAGATCATGGGGATGATCGTGGCGGGATCATTCATGACTGCCGGCTACTACTTCGCGGAAGGCATCATGTACGGAAACTGGGCTGTGGCATTGCTGGGCATTCCCTGGAACATCGCCCAGTTCGCCGTCGGCGGCGCCCTGGCAGTCACATTGAACGCTGCCCTGGGCAAGACCTCCCTTCGCGACCGGATGACCTATTGCACGCCGGCCCATCTGTGATATACTGTACGGGCGAATGAGTGATCTGCGCGCGGCGCGAAGTCTCAAGACAGGGGATCGGAATGACAGCATTTCTGGAAGTACAGAATCTGGTATTTGATTATATCAAGCAGGATGGCACGACAGTTCGTGCCATCAATAATATAAGCTTTGAGGTAGAGCAGGGAAGCTTCACAGCCATCATCGGACAGAACGGGTCCGGGAAATCGACGCTGGCGAAGAATATCAATGCTCTGCTTTTGCCTGCCTCCGGACGGGTCCTGGTGGACGGGCTGGATACGGCGGACCCGGCCAGCCTTTGGGAGATCCGCCGCAGGGTGGCCATGGTCTTCCAGAATCCGGACAACCAGATCGTCTCGTCCATTGTGGAGGACGATGTGGCCTTCGGTCCGGAGAATCTGGGGATCGATCCCGACGAGATCCGCCGCCGTGTCAGCTTCGCCCTGAGCGCCGTGGAGATGGAGGAGTACCGCAAGAAGGCGCCCCATCAGCTGTCCGGCGGACAGAAACAGCGGATCGCTATCGCCGGCGCCGTGGCCATGCAGCCGGCCTGCATCGTGTTCGATGAACCCACAGCCATGCTGGATCCCCGGGGAAGAGGCGAGGTCCTGGATGTGATCGAACGGCTCAATGAACAGGGGATCACCTGCGTGCTGATCACCCATTTCATGGAGGAGGCCGCCCGGGCCGATCATGTGATCGTTCTGGACGAGGGCGAGATCAAAATGGACGGTCAGCCGGCGGAGATCTTCCGGCGCCCGGAAAAACTCAGGGAACTGTCCCTGGATGTGCCGCCGGCGGTCCAGATGGCCCATCTGCTGCGGCAGCGGGGCATCGATCTGCCCGAAGACATCAATGGTACGGAAGAACTTGTGAGGTGCTTATGTCGATCACAGTAACGGAACTGACCCATATCTACAGCCCCGGGCAGCCCCAGGAGCAGACCGCGCTGGACAACATCAGCTTCCGGATCGCGGACGGGACTTTTGCGGGCATCATCGGGCATACCGGTTCGGGCAAATCCACCCTGGTGCAGCACCTGAACGGCCTGCTGAAGCCTACTTCAGGGAAGATCCTGGTGGACGATACGGATATCACCGCCTCCGGGGCGGACAGCCGGCAGGTCCGGCGGAGCATCGGACTGGTGTTCCAGTATCCGGAGTATCAGCTGTTCGAGGAGACGGTGGAGAAGGATGTGGCCTTCGGTCCGACCAATCTGGGCCTGTCTCAGGATGAGATCAGCGAAAGAGTCCGGGAAGCCATCCAGCTGGTGGGACTGGATTATGACGCGGTCAGAGGCGTCTCCCCCTTCGAACTTTCCGGAGGGCAGCGGCGCCGGGTGGCCATTGCCGGCGTCATTGCCATGGGGCCCCGGGTGCTGATCCTGGATGAGCCCACCGCGGGACTGAATCCCCGGGCCCATCAGGAGATCCTGGACATGGTGGACGGCATCCACGAGAGAACAGGAAACATCACCATCATGGTTTCTCATAATATGAACGATATCGCCCGCATGACCGACCAGGTGCTGGTCATGGAACGGGGGAGGCTGGTCATGGACGGTACGCCGCGGGAGGTCTTCTCCCACGGGGATGAGCTGCGGCAGCTGGGACTGGCCCTGCCGGACGCGGCGGAGATCGCGGAGGAGCTGCGCAGGGCAGGCCTGCCGCTCACAGGAAGTTTCATGACCATGGAAGAGACGGCGGACGCGGTAGCGAAGGCACTGAAAAAATGATTCGAGACATTACACTGGGACAATATTATCAGACCGAATCGGTGATCCACCGTCTGGATCCCCGGTTCAAGATCATTTCTACGCTTCTTTATATCGTGGCGCTGTTTTTTATCGATGATTTCATCGGATTCGCCATCGCCTGGCTGGGACTTGAGACGGTCATCTGCCTCTCCAAAGTCCCCCGGCGGTTTATTCTGAAGGGCCTCCGGCCGGTATTCCTGATCATCGCCTTTACCCTGATCATCAATATCTTCATGACCCAGGGCCAGGTGCTGGTGGAGATCTGGAGATTCCATATCACGAAAGAAGGATTGCAGATGGCGGCCTTTATGGGGATCCGCCTGGTTTTGCTGATCATCGGATCATCTCTTCTGACATTGACGACCAGGCCCATCAGCCTGACGGACGGCATCGAATCCCTGCTGTCCCCCTTCAAGCGGTTCGGCCTGCCGGCCCACGAACTGGCCATGATGATGACCATCGCCCTGCGATTCATCCCCACGCTGCTGGAAGAGACGGACAAGATCATGAAAGCCCAGCAGGCCCGGGGGGCGGATTTTGAGTCGGGCAGCCTGCTGCGGCGGGCCAAGGCTCTGGTGCCCATCCTGGTGCCCCTCTTCATCAGCGCCTTCCGCATCGCCCAGGACCTGGCCATGGCCATGGAGGCCAGATGCTACGGCAGCGGCCTGCCCAGGACCAGAATGCATGAGATCCGGTTCACCCGGACGGACGCAGGCGCAGCGGTGGTGTTCGTGATTTTTCTGGCGGTGATTGTGCTGGAGCGGCTTCTGTGGTAGGGTAGGAACATGAGACAGCGAAAAGTCAGAAATCTGGAAGAAAAAATGCAGGCGGTCCGGGAGTATCTGGTGGAAGAGCCGGGCCCGGACGTCTGGACGCAGGTATTCACAGGCCAGCAAAGGCTGGCGGGGGCGCGGGCGTCTGAAGCTGGGGCATCCCGGGATCTCTACCTGGAGATCGGCTGCGGCCGGGGAGACTTCCTGCTGCAGCTGGCCAGTCAGCATCCGGAGAACGATTACATCGGCATCGAAGGGCAGGCGTCGGTGGTGCTGCGGGCCATGGAGAAGGCGGCGGCAGCAGGAGACGGTGCGGCGCTCGGTGAGGATGCCGGGGAAGAAGATGCGACATCTGGTGAGGAAGCCACTGCGGCAGAGGATGCCGGGGCCGGAGGACTGCCGAATCTGCGGTTCGTCTGCGCCTTCGTGAACAGCATGGAAGACCTGTTCGCGCCGGGGAGTCTCTCGGGAATCTATCTGAATTTCAGCGATCCCTGGCCGAAGAGCCGGCATGCCAAGCGTAGACTGACCTACCGGGGACGGCTGCGGGATTACGCGCGGACCCTGAAACCCGGCGGCTTTATCGCCGTGAAGACAGACAATGACGCATTGTTCGATTTCACACTGGAAGAGATCGAGGCCTGCGGGTGGACCCCGGAGGAGATGAGCCGGGATCTGCACGAAAGCGATCTTCCGGCGCGGCTGGTGACCACAGAGTACGAGAAGAAATTCCGGGCCGCCGGCAAGAATATCAACTATGTGAAAGTCGTATTGTAAATAAATCAGAACGCAGTGAATGCAGGAGGGAAAAACAGTGGCACAGAGTTTCATCTTAGCGAGACAAAACGGGAGAAGTATTCCGCAGGAAGACAAGATCTTCGGGATCAGCAACCGGGCGAAGGCGGCCATCCGCGAGAAGGGCGCCGCGGCGGTGGTGAACGGAACCATCGGCGCATTGATGGACGATGAAGGCAAGCTGGTGGTCCTGGAATCAGTGGATGAGGTCTTCCACAATCTGGATCCCAATGATTACGCGGAATACGCGCCCATCGGCGGTCTGGCATCATTCCGTGAGGATGTTCAGAAGGCTGCATTCGGAAACCACGTTCCCGAAGGCTTCAAAGCGGCGGTGGCCACCCCGGGCGGCACAGGCTCTCTTCGGAATGCCATTGCCAATTACTCCGATCCCGGAGACCAGGTGCTGACATCCGACTGGCACTGGGCGCCCTACAACACCATCGCCGGCGAGATCGGCCGCAGCATCGCGACATTCACATTCTTTGATGAAGAACGGAAATTCAACGCCGCGTCATTCGCGGAGGTTTCCCGGGAGCTTCTGAGCAAGCAGGAAAGCCTGGTGATCATCCTGAACACACCGGCCCACAATCCCACAGGATATTCCCTGACGCTGGAAGACTGGGATCAGGTCATTGAGATCCTCACCGAAGAGGCGTCCTGCGGGAAGGCCATCACCCTGGTCATCGACGCAGCCTATATCGACTTTGCCGGGGACGAGGACGAGTACAGGGAATTCCTGCCCAAGCTGTCCCGCCTGCCGGAGAACGTGCTTCCCATCATGGCCTACAGCCTTTCCAAGACCTATACCCTCTACGGGACCCGGTGCGGCGCTATGATCTGTATCGCCAAGACCCAGGAAATCGCGGATGAATTCAAGCGTGTCTGTGAATTCTCCTCCCGTGGATCCTGGTCCAACAGCGCCAAGGTCGCGCAGGTGATCCTGTCCAGGATCTATGAGGATCCGGCCCTGCTGGCCCGGGTGGATGAAGAGCGGGAGAAATACCGCAATATGCTTCTGGCCCGCGGCACTGCTTTCAGCGAGGCGGCGGCGGAAGTCGGCCTTGAGATCGTTCCCTTTGACGCCGGATTCTTTGTCAGCGTACCCAGCCCGGATCCGGATGCCCTCAGCCGGAAGCTGGAAGAGAAGGACATCTTCCTGGTCCCGCTGAAGCTGGGGATCCGCATCTCCGTCGCATCCGTTCCCGAGGACAAGTGCCGGATGCTGCCCGCAGTGATCAAGGCTGCCATGGAGGAACTGGGACAGGCGTAAGGGGCTGAGCCCGGCAAAAGCTGGTCAACAAAAAAGCATAGCATGCATGGAAAATAATGGTTGACAATAATTTCCATGCATGCTATTATTGTGCCATCAGATAATCCAGAAATTGGAAAGGAGAACAGAAAATGGCACCATACAATTATGATGATCGGGAGGTTACCTACGAAATTGTAGAAGAGATCGGCGTGCTGGCAGAACAGTCCACCGGCTGGAGAAAAGAACTGAACGTGGTTTCCTGGAACGGAGGCCAGGCCAAATATGACATCCGGGACTGGAGCCCCAATCATACACAGATGGGCAAGGGGCTTACACTGAACGAACGTGAGATGCGCACGATCATCGATCTCCTGAAACGCCGGGCCAGATCCGTCCCGCGGAAATTCTATTCTGACCAGAGTGAACCCGGAAACGATCGTATGTACGAGCAGCAGGCCGAGTCCCATGATGGGAGAGATGCATTGTCCCGCGCCGGCGCAGCAGTTGCTGAAGCGTCGGCCACGGAAGCATACGATCCACCAGAGGAGGAATGCGATATTCCGGAAGAGGAATATGACGCGCTGGAGGAAGGTGAAGAAGAAGACGAGGAAGATTTCGCCTGAGTCGCAGAACCATTTCATTCGGTATCTGAAATCCAATGCAGGATGTCATGACTATAATCACTCCCTTGTATGAACGGCTGTCCGCGCAGATCTGCGGCAGCCGTTTCATTATCAAGAGAGGCCTGAAATCACCAACGCTGGTGTATGGCAATTATTCTGGGGAAAACACCAGCGTGGGGATACACGGGACAAGGAAATAGACAATCAACGCTGGTGTTTTACCGGGAAA